>CAMXUZ010000359.1 GCA_947251855.1 uncultured Ruaniaceae bacterium | reverse complement strand
CCCGCTAGAACTCGCCCTGTTGCGGTTCGGCTCGCCCGATCGGGAACGAGCCGTGAATTCGCCTCGACGCTCGGGGCTCCAGGAACGGCGAAGGCGGGTGGAAGCCGCGCTTCCACCCGCCCTCAGCAGTGCCTCGCGGGTCAGCCCAGGCGCTTGCGGCGTTTCACCGCGAAGAGTGCCAGGGAGCCGGCGAACACGAGTGCCAATGCGGCGATGACGCTGGAGGACACGGAGCTCTGTCCGGTCTCCGGCAGCGGCTGCCCGCTCGGGGGCTCGGTCGGCGTCGGGTCATCATCCGCACCGCCGCCACCGGTATTGTCGTCGCCGTCGTCGCCGCCGCCGGTTTCGGGCGGTTCACACGTGGGCGCGGCGTCGAGGGTGACCTGCTGCTGCGCGCTCTGCCCATCCTCGTTCACGTCCCACCCGTCGATCTCTGCGGCGAAGGTGTGGCCCTCCTCTGCTGTGGCGACCACGGTGACCTCCTCGCCGGGAGCAACGTCGCCGTCCACGTCGTACGAGACGCCGTCGACGTCGGGGAGGGTGATCTCGGGGCCGACGATCTCGCCCTCGACGCACTCCGCCTGCTCCACGGTCACGTTGCCCAGCTCGGCGACTTCGGTGAGGGGGAGCACCTCGATGGTCACGGTCGCCTCCTCGGAGGTGAGGGAACCGTCATCGGTGACGAAGGTGAACTCGGTCTCGCCCACGAAGTCCTCATCCGGGGTGAAGGTCCACGTGTCACCGTCACCGGAGAGCGATCCGTCCTCCGGGTCGGAGGTCACGTCGAACGTGAGGTCGTCGTCATCGGGGTCCGATCCCGTGAGCGTGATGTCCACGGGGGTGTTCTCGTAGGTCTGGACGGTCTGGTCGTCCGCCTCCGGGGGGTTGTTGGCGCGGAAGGAGCCCGCCTCGATGAGAACGGCGGAGTCGTAGACGCCGTCACCAGAGTCCGCGATGGCGAGTTTGATGTGGTTGGATTCGCCCTCGTTCACGGGCGCAGTGAACGTGAGCAACGTGGTGATGCCGTTGAGTTCGATATCGATCTGCGGATCTGTGACGTAGTTCTTGCGGAAGTAGTCGGAGTTCGTCTCCTCGTTGATCGTGTCGATCGCGACCGGGGTCTCCCCGTCCTCGCCGTCGATGGTCGCGTAGTTCGTGCCGTTCACGTAGAACGCGAAGACGTCGTTGTAGCCCGCATCGACGAAGTCGGGATATTCCTCGGACCCGAAGACGTACGTGAAGGTCACAGCTTCGGCATCGGGCACGAAGTCGAACTCCAGCACCGCGGCGTCCTGGGTGTTCACGCCGTCGAGGAGGTTATCGAGGTCAGCGTCGCCAGCCTCGCCGAGAATCACTCCCGTGTTGGGGCTCTCGTTGGGCCCGAGGATCGAGCTGGAGCAGGAGGCGTCCTCAGAGCCTTCGGCGCAGCCGGTGGACAGGACGATCCCGGCATCGATGCCCGCATCCTCGAATCCGCTGAAGGACCCAGCGGCGAGGGGCGATCCGGTGTACTCGACGTTCGTCACGTCCGTGGAATCCCCGATGAGGGCGGTGACGAGATCTTCTGCGGTGAGGGAGTCGGTGAGATCCTCCACCGACTGCCCCGGACTCGCATGCGCGCCCGCCATGCCGGAGGCGAGCAGGAGCGCGAACGCGCCCATCGTGGCTAGGTTACGTATCTTCATGGACATCGACCGATTCGGTTGCAACGGACGTGGGAAGTTCCCGCCGGAGCGGGGAGAGCCTGCGCTCACCCTTGAGCAGGGCACTGCGGAGGAGGATAGCGGAGGATCGGGATAACCGCAATCACGCGTGATGTGTTCGGCCCCGGCGCTGGGTGCGCGGAGGGAGGTGAGGGGCCCTATTTCCCGCCGGCGCGCGCAGCCAGGAACGCAAACACGGTTTCGTACCAGAGCTTCGCATGCTGGGGAGTGAGCACCCAGTGATTCTCGTTGGGGAAGTACAAGAACTCGTGCTCGCTCGAACCATCTTCATGCGCGGGCAGGCCCGACTCGGCGAGCAGCTGGTACCACAGCGCGAGCCCCTCTCCGATGGGCACGCGGTAGTCCTTGTCCCCGTGGATGACGAGCATCGGCGTAACGATCTTGCTCACGTGCGCATGCGGGCTGTTCGCCGCAGCCATCTCCGGCGTCATCTCCTTCGCCCAGTAGAACGCGGCGTCGGTGGTGGGCCCGAAACTGTGAAGGTTCCACAGGCTCGCATGCGTGACGATCGCGTTGAACCGGTCGGTGTGACCGGCTACCCAATTCGCCATGTAGCCCCCGAACGAACCACCCATCGCCGCGGTGCGCCGTTCGTCGATCTCGGGCAGGTCGACGGCGGCGTCGGTCGCCGCCATGAGGTCGGTGTAGGGCGCTCCGCCCCAGTTCCCCCACCCGCGTTGGATGAACTCCTGGCCGTAGCCGGTGCTGAGCGCCGGATCCGGTAGGAGCACGGCGTAGCCCTGGGCGACCGCGAGCCATGGGTTCCAGCGCCACGACCACGCGTTCCACGAATTCAGCGGGCCGCCGTGGATCCACAGGAGCAGCGGCGCGGGATTCTCCGCGGATGCTCCGCGGGGCAGTGCGAGCCAGCTGCGTACTCGGACCCCGTCGCTGGCCGCGGTTTCCACGTCTCGCAACTCGCCGGGCAGGGCGGGCCGCTCGTGCGGGTTCGCCAGGCGCGTGACCTCCCCCGACTCCAGGTCGACGGCGACGACCTCCCCGGGCTGGGCGTAGGAACTCTGAACGGCGAAAGCCCGGTGGGCCTCGACGCAGACGACGTCGGTGAACGTCGTATCGGTATTCGTCACCTTGCGTACCTCACCGGCCAAGGTGAGGTGGAAGATCGGGCCGCGGCCGTCGTCGTCGGCCGTGATGAGGAGCCCGGACGAGTCGGGCAGCCAGGTGAGCGAGGTGGGCCAGCGGTCCCAGTCGCCGCTGAGGTTTCGGGCGTTCCCGCCGTCGGCGTCCATCACCCATACGTGCAGATTCGGGGCCGTATGGGGGTCGGGGATCGTTTCGACGATGAATGCGATGAGCGAGCCGTCCGGGCTGAACGTAGCGGCGAAGGACTCTTCCTCCTCGAAGACGACCCGCCGATCCCCGGTGTCGACGTCGATGAGGGCGAGCGTGGATTTCTCATCGCCCCGGCCCAGGGACGTGCGCAGCGAGGTGACGATCGTTGTGCCATCGGGGCTGAGGGCGGCGCCCGTTTCGACCAGGTCCGCCCCGACGTCCGGGGTGAGGTCGCGGGGCTCCTCGCCGAGGTGGAAGAGCCGCGGGTAGTCGGGGCCGAGGTCGCGATCCCAGTGCCGGATCGGGTAGCCGGTGTGCAGAATCGCATCGACCTTGCGTTCGTTGCGGTCTTTGCGGATCTTCTCATCCTCCTCAAGGCTGTTCGCCTCAGGATGCACGTTCCCCTTCACGACGGTCGCGTGCGCCTCGCGAGCCGTGAGCGCCGCGCTCACCCCGCC
>CAMXUZ010000358.1 GCA_947251855.1 uncultured Ruaniaceae bacterium | reverse complement strand
GAGTAGAACGGGTTGTGACGCCCACCCTCGTCCTTGCCGAGGATGTAGACCTGGGCCTCGAAGTCCGTGTGCGGGGTGGTCGAGCCGGGCTTGACGGCGACCTGACCACGGGCGACCTCTTCGCGCTTGGTACCGCGCAGGAGGAGGCCGACGTTCTCGCCGGCTTCGGCGTAGTCGAGCAGCTTGCGGAACATCTCTACGCCGGTGACGGCGGTCTTGATGGGCTTGTCGTTCAGGCCGACGATTTCAACCTCGTCGTTCACGTTGAGCTTCCCACGCTCGACGCGGCCGGTGATGACGGTTCCACGACCAGTGATCGTGAAGACGGCTTCGATCGGCATGAGGAACGGCTTGTCGATGTCACGGACCGGGTCCGGGATGTTGTCGTCGACGGCCTCCATGAGGTCTTCAACAGACTTGACCCACTCCGCGTCCCCTTCGAGGGCCTTGAGGCCGGAGACCCGGACCACGGGGGCATCGTCACCCGGGAAGTCCTGGGAGGAGAGGAGTTCCCGTACTTCCATCTCGACGAGGTCGAGGAGCTCTTCGTCGTCCACCATGTCGCACTTGTTCAGCGCAACGAGGAGGTAGGGAACGCCCACCTGGCGGGCGAGGAGCACGTGCTCGCGGGTCTGCGCCATCGGACCGTCGGTCGCGGCGACGACGAGGGTCGCCCCGTCCATCTGCGCGGCACCGGTGATCATGTTCTTCACGTAGTCAGCGTGACCGGGGGCGTCGACGTGTGCGTAGTGGCGCTTCTCGGTCTCGTACTCAACGTGCGAGGCGGTGATGGTGATACCACGCTGGCGCTCTTCGGGAGCGTTGTCCACCTGGTCGAACGGGCGGTACTCGTTCAGGTCGGGGTACTTGTCAGCGAGAACCTTGGTGATCGCCGTCGTCAGGGTCGTCTTCCCGTGGTCGACGTGTCCGATGGTTCCGATGTTTACGTGCGGTTTAGTCCGCTCGAACTTGGCCTTGGCCACTTGGGTTCCTCCTGGAACTTGGGTAGATTTTCGTCAAGCTGTTGCAATCTTCTAATGTAATCAGATTGCTGGGGCTTATGGAATCCTACGGGTTGTGATGTGTGTTAATTGATCGCGCCCGCGAAGATTACTCGCCCCGGGTTTTAGCGATGATTTCCTCAGCAACATTCTGAGGAGTTTCGGCGTAGTTGCTGAACTGCATCGAGTACACCGCGCGACCTTGAGTGCGGGACCGCAGGTCACCGATGTAGCCGAACATTTCGGACAACGGAACCAACGCGCGTACTACCTTAACGCCACTTGCATCAGTCATCGACTGAATCTGGCCACGGCGAGAGTTGAGGTCGCCGATGACGTCGCCCATGTATTCCTCTGGGGTACGCACTTCGACTTCCATGACCGGCTCAAGCAGAACCGGGCGGGCCTGCTTGATGCCCTCGCGCAGGGCCATCGAACCGGCGATCTTGAACGCCATCTCTGACGAGTCAACATCGTGGTAGGCGCCATCGGTGAGCGTCGCCTTGATACCCACGAGCGGGTAACCGGCGAGCACACCGTTCTGCATGGCCTCCTGAATGCCTTCGTCGACGGAGGGGATGAATTCGCGAGGGATCCGGCCACCAGTGACCTTGTTCTCGAATTCGTACATCTCGCCGGCTTCGGCTTCGATCGGTTCGAAGTTCAAAATGACCCGTGCGAACTGGCCCGAACCACCCGTTTGCTTCTTGTGGGTGAATTCGAACTTCTCCACCTTCCGGCGGATGGTTTCGCGGTAGGCCACCTGCGGTTTACCCACGTTCGCTTCGACCCGGAACTCCCGGAACATCCGGTCGACGAGGATGTCGAGGTGGAGTTCACCCATCCCGCCGATCTCGGTCTGGCCGGTTTCCTCGTTCTGGGAGACGGTGAAGGTGGGGTCTTCCGCAGAGAGTTTCTGAATAGCGGTCGAGAGCTTCTCCTGGTCGCCCTTGGTCTTCGGCTCGATCGCCACGAAGATCACCGGCTCAGGGAAGGACATCGACTCCAGCACCACGGGGGCATCCGTGGCACACAGCGTGTCACCGGTCGTCGTTTCCTTCAGACCGATGACTGCGTAGATGTGCCCGGCGTGTAGCTCGTCGACCGGGTTCTCCTTGTTCGCGTGCATCTGGAACAGCTTCCCGATGCGTTCGCGCTTGCCCTTGGTGGAGTTGAGGACCTGGGTGCCCGGGGTCGCCTTACCCGAATAGACCCGGATGAAGGTGAGGGTCCCGAAGAAGGGGTGGGCAGCGATCTTGAACGCGAGCGCGGAGAACGGACCGTTCTCGTCGGCTTCGCGGAGCATGACCTCGGACTCGTCGCCGGGCTTGTGACCGCGCATCGGGGGCACGTCGATCGGCGAGGGGAGGTAGTCGACGATCGCGTCGAGAATCGGCTGCACGCCGCGGTTGCGGAAGGCGGAGCCGCAGAAAACGGGGTAGGCCTCGTTGTGCACCGTCAGGTGACGGATGCCGTCCTTGATCTCCTCGTTCGTCAGGTCGCCCTCTTCGAGGTACTTCTCCATGAGTTCATCGGTGGCTTCCGCCGCCTGCTCCATGAGCTTGGTGCGGTACTCCTCCGCCTGTTCCTGTAACTCCTCCGGGATTTCCCGGGTTTCGTAGGACTGCCCGAGGCTGACATCGCCCTTGGCGTCCCCCGCCCACACGAGCGCCTTCATTTCGATGAGGTCGACGACGCCGACGAACTGGTCTTCGGCTCCGATGGGAAGCTGCATGACGATCGGGGTCGCACCGAGCCGGTCGACGATGGTGTTGACGGTGTGGAAGAAGTCCGCACCGAGCTTGTCCATCTTGTTGACGAAGCAGACCCGCGGCACCTCGTACTTATCTGCCTGGCGCCACACGGTCTCCGATTGCGGTTCGACGCCTTCCTTCGCGTCGAACACCGCCACCGCGCCGTCGAGCACGCGCAGCGAACGTTCCACCTCGACGGTGAAGTCGACGTGGCCGGGGGTGTCGATGATGTTGATCTGGTTGTCGTTCCAGAAGGAGGTCACGGCAGCCGAGGTAATCGTGATGCCGCGTTCTTTCTCCTGGGCCATCCAGTCGGTCGTCGACGCGCCGTCGTGGGTCTCCCCCAACTTGTAGTTAACGCCGGTGTAGAAAAGGATCCGCTCAGTGGTCGTGGTCTTGCCGGCGTCAATGTGCGCCATGATGCCAATGTTGCGGACTTTACTCAGATCAGTAAGCACATCCTGTGCCACAGTTGCTCATTTCTTGTCGTGTTCGAGCATGGAAGGCGCGCGCCCAAACCTTGAGCGCGCGGCGTGTGCGGACTACCAGCGGTAGTGCGCGAAGGCCTTGTTCGCTTCGGCCATCTTGTGAACGTCCTCGCGGCGCTTGACCGCGGCACCGAGACCGTTGGAGGCGTCCAGGATCTCGTTCATGAGCCGCTCGGTCATCGACTTCTCGCGGCGCACGCGCGCGTAGTCCACCAGCCAACGAAGGGCGAGGGTGGTCTGCCGTCCGGCGCGCACCTCGACCGGGACCTGGTAGGTGGCACCACCGACGCGGCGGGACCGGACTTCCAGCGAGGGGCGGACGTTGTCGATCGCGCGCTTAAGAACGGTGGAGGGGTCGGACTGGGTCTTCTCCCGGACCCCCTCGAGCGCGTCGTAAACGATGGCTTGAGCCGTGGACTTCTTGCCGTCCACGAGGACACGGTTGACCAACTGGGTGACCGTCGGCGATCCGTACACCGGGTCGGCGATCAGTTGGCGCTTGGGAACGGGTCCCTTACGGGGCATTACTTCTTCTCCTTCTTGGCGCCGTACTGGCTGCGTGCCTGCTGGCGACCCTTGACACCCTGGGTGTCGAGCGCCCCGCGCACGATGGTGTACCGAACACCGGGGAGGTCCTTCACACGGCCGCCGCGCACGAGCACGATGGAGTGCTCCTGCAGGTTGTGGCCTTCGCCCGGGATGTAAGCAGTGACCTCGAAGCCACTGGACAACCGAACACGTGCGACCTTCCGCAGGGCTGAGTTCGGCTTCTTGGGGGTGGTTGTGAACACTCGGGTGCACACGCCGCGCCGTTGGGGGCTCCCCTTCAAGGCCAAGGCCTTTGTTTGGCCAGCCCGGCCGCGGCGACCCTTGCGGACCAGCTGCTGAATAGTGGGCACTACTTCTCCGTCTCAAAAATTTCTTTGTTGCTCATGGATGATCGGGGGCCGATCATTGCTGCGGCCTGGGATTGCCCGGCGCAGCGTGTTGTTGTCCGACACCCCCGCGAGTTCCTGCCTTCTGCGAGTATGAACTCAGCATCTTCTGCGCTCTTCCCCGAGGGTTGATCCCGGGAGAGGAAATGCGCACGCAAGAAACCGCCAGAGCGGGCACTGCCGACCAGAATACTCCGCAAAACGGCGGCAGGTCAAAGGCGGAGAGCGGGAAAACGCCCACTTTCGGTGTGGGATCGGCCACGTTGGGCCGAGGCCGTCGAAAATAGCGTAGTCGCCGCCTCTTCACCTGCGTGGATTTGCGGTGGTGTGGCGAGAAAGTCTTCGCGTCTCGACGCGGCCGAGGGCGGCCCCACCTGCGGGTGGAGCCGCCCTCGGATGCGTGTCATTGCTTAACGGAAGTCATCGAGGTGGCCGAGGTCGAGTTCCTCGAGCAGGCTCGGGTCCGCTTCCGTCAGCGGTGAATAGTCGATCGCGTCGTAACCGAAGCTCGGGTACAGCTGCGCCTTCGCCTCTTCGGTGGGCTCGACTTCGATCCCGCGGTAGCGGCTGAAGCCGGTACCTGCCGGGATGAGCTTACCGAGGATGACGTTCTCCTTCAGGCCCGACAGCGAGTCCGACCGGCCGCTCATCGCGGCTTCGGTGAGGACCTTCGTCGTCTCCTGGAAGGAGGCGGCCGAGAGCCAGGAGTCGGTTGCGAGCGAGGCCTTGGTGATCCCCATGAGCTCGGGGCGCCCGGATGCGGGTGCACCGCCCTCAGAGACCACGCGGCGGTTCTCCTCCTCGAACCGGGTCCGGTCAACGAGTTCACCGGGCAGCAGGTTCGAATCGCCGGAGTCGAGCACGGTCACCCGGCGCAGCATCTGGCGCACGATGACCTCGATGTGCTTGTCGTGGATGTCCACGCTCTGGGAGCGGTAGACCTCCTGCACTTCGTCCACGAGGTGCTTCTGCACCGACCGGGGGCCGAGGATGCGCAGGACCTTCTTCGGGTCCACTGCACCGGCGACGAGCTGTTGACCGACGCCCACGTGGCTGCCGTCCTCAACGAACAGGCGGGCACGGGTGGAGACCTGTTCCACGATCTCTTCGGATCCGTCATCGGGGGTGATGATGATCTTGCGAGCGCGGTCGGTGTCCTCGATCGTGACGCGGCCGGCCATTTCGGCGATCGGGGCTTCACCCTTAGGGGTGCGGGCCTCGAACAGTTCGGTCACACGGGGCAGACCTTGAGTGATGTCTGCCTGTTCGGCCGAGGCGACCCCACCGGTGTGGAAGGTACGCATCGTGAGCTGGGTTCCGGGTTCACCGATCGACTGGGCGGCGATGATCCCGACCGCTTCGCCGATGTCGACGAGCTTGCCGGTGGCCAGGCTCCGGCCGTAGCACGTGGCGCAGGTGCCCACGCGCGACTGGCAGGTGAGCACGGAACGCACCTTGATCTCCTCCACGCCGGCGGCGGTGAAGGTATCGATGAGCACGTCGCCGATGTCGTCGCCGTTCTCGCCGAGGACGGTGCCGTCCTCCGCGATCACCTGGCCGGCCAGGGTCCGGGCGTAGACGGAGGTTTCCACCTTCTCGTCCCGGATCATCTGACCGTCCTCGCCCTTGTGGGCGATGGGCATCGCGAGCCCGCGCTGGGTACCGCAGTCCTCTTCCCGGATGATGACGTCTTGGGAGACGTCGACCAGGCGCCGGGTGAGGTACCCGGAGTCGGCGGTGCGCAGCGCGGTATCCGCAAGTCCCTTCCGCGCACCGTGGGTCGCGAGGAAGTACTCGAGGACCGACAGGCCTTCACGGTAGTTGGACTTGATCGGGCGAGGAATGATCTCCCCTTGCGGGTTGGCAACGAGGCCACGCATACCAGCGATCTGGCGGACCTGGGTCCAGTTACCACGCGCCCCGGAGCTCACCATCTGGTTGATGGCGTTCTCCACCGGGAAGTTCTTCTGCATCGCGTCATCGACCTTGTTGGTCGCCTCGGTCCAGATCTCGATGAGTTCGGTCCGGCGCTCGATGTCGGTGATGAGTCCGCGATCGTACTGGGACTGCACCTTGTTCGCCCGTTCCTCGTACTCTTCGAGGATCGCGGGCTTGTCCTCCGGGCTGATGATGTCGGAGATCGCGATCGTCACCCCGGAGCGGGTGGCCCAGCTGAAGCCGGCTTCCATGAGCGCGTCCAGGCTCGCGGCGACCGCGACCTTCGGGTAACGCTCGGCGAGGTCGTTGACGATCCCCGAAAGCACCTTCTTATCAACGGGCTTGTTGATGTAGGGGTAGTCGATCGGGAGCGCCTCGTTGAACAGGGTGCGCCCGAGGGTGGTCGTGACGATGCTCGTCTCACCCTCCTCGGCGCTCGCTTCCTCGCCCAGGGGCGGCACGAAGCCGGGGATGCGAACGGTGATCTCGGCATGGATGTCGAGTTCGCCCGCGTCGTAGGCCATGAGCGCCTCTGCGGTGGAAGTGAACGCACGACCTTCACCCTTGGCGCCCTCATCCGTAGTGGTCAGGTGGTACAGACCGATGATCATGTCCTGAGAGG
>CAMXUZ010000357.1 GCA_947251855.1 uncultured Ruaniaceae bacterium | reverse complement strand
GCGGGCGACAGGAGCGACGTCGATGCAGCCTGGCGCGCTGAGGCGACTCGACCTCTGGCCCAAGGCCGCACCGCCTGCCCGACCGCGACGGCACCGTGATCCGCAGCAAGGTCGTTCGCGGACACCCGTACCGGATCGTCTCTACGTCGAGCCGGACTCGATTCTGATACTCGCCTACATCCACGAACGCCGCGAACCCGGATACTGGCTCCACCGCTTGAACAACTGAGTAGGCAGGCAGAACCGCCGCCTGATCCAGGCGTGCCGAGGCGCGCCGCTAGGCTGGAGCGGCGCACGCGCACGATCACAGGTGAGTGCGTTTTAGGTCACCTCGGCCAACCGAGTTCTACCTATCGAGTTGTAGCCGCTGCCAGGCGAGCGCCGTCGCGGCGGAGAAAATGACGGGGACGACGAGCACCAGGGCGAGTTGACCAGGATGGACTGAGCCCGGAAAGAGCGCCCATAGGGCAGGGGCGGCGAGCGGCATCCACGCGGCTGCCTGCGGCGCGGCGATCGCAACTACTTGAGCGGTGATGAGGATGAGTATCGTGATGGCGATTCCCGGCAGAAGGCCTCTACCCAATGTCGCCGCCCACGCCGCGGGAGTGGCGAGTGCCGCCGTCGAGACGAGGAGGGCGAAAAGGCGGACCTGGTCAGCAAAGGCACCTTCGCCGAGTGGGAAGTCGAGCGCGAAACCAGCGGCTGAGGTCGCTGCGACGAGGGCGCAGGCGGTCGCGGCCGCCCAGAGGAGGAAGACGCAAAGCTTGGCGAGGGCGATAGATCCCCGTGTGATGGGTTGAGCGAAGACGCCGGTGACCGTGTTGTCGGCGAATTCGCGCCCGAAGAGCCAGCTCAGCCCGACGCCAAAGGCGAGGAGGGCACCGGCGGCGCTCACTTGTGACGTGATTCCTGTGAGAAGCTCCCAGTGGGAGGCGCCCCCGAGCGGACCGAGCTGGGCAAGGATCTGTTCGTTACCTGCCCGTGCTGCGGCGCTGAGGGCTCCCGCGAGGAGAGGAATCCCGAACGCAACGAGCACGCTCGTGACCCACAGCGTGCGGGAGGCCGCTGCTTTCCGGAATTCCACCACGATGGCCGTGCGCATCAGGAGCGGGCCCCGTTGCACAGGCCGGTGCGCAGATCGTCGGCGTGCACGGCGTTGAAGAACCGGCGCTCCAGATCGGGCTCGTCGGGATCGAGCTCGCCGAGGAGCCGCCCGTAGTTGAGCAGCGAGATCTTGTCGGCAATGCGCGCGACTTCATCCAGATGATGGCTGGAAACGAGGATGGCCGCCCCCGCATCGGCGCGGCGCCGCAGACTGTTGCGGAGCAGGATAACGCCGGCCGGGTCGAGGGTGTTCGTCGGTTCATCCAGCACGATCAGCCTGGGATCGTGGGCGAGGGCTGCCGCCAGTCCCAAGCGTTGCCGGTTGCCCTGGGAGAGGCGCCGCGTGGGAATCTCTAAGTATTCTTCTAGCTCGAACTCACCGGCGCTCGCGGCCACGGCCTCGCCCAAACGCGTACCGGAGAGCCCCTTCAACCGCGCTGCGATCGAAAGATTCGTGCGGGTATCCAGTTCCGGATACGCCACGGGCTGCTCCACCAGGTGACCCACGCGGGCCCACCCGACTCGCACTCGCGGCACGGGGATGCCCGCGATCCTTATCGCCCCGCTCTCAGGGCGGAGCATCCCGAGGAGCAGGCGCATGAGCGTGGTCTTCCCCGATCCGTTCAGGCCAACGAGCGCGTGTATCTCGCCCCGGCCCACCTCGAGGTCGAGGTCGAAGACGCCCGCCGCGGGCGAGAACTCCCGCGTGACCCCCTCGACCCGCAGCACTTCAGTCATCCCCGCTCGCGCCCTCCCGGGCCTCCAGCACCAGTAGTGCGAGGTCGAGCATCGATGTCAGCGGCTCTCGCTCCGACTCAGCCCACTCGATCAACGCCGTCGACAGCGAAGCGATGACGGCAGCAGCGGCTGCGCGGGCGACGATGGGCGCTGCGCCGTCGGCAGCGAGTTGAGCGCTGATCGCCGCCTCCGACACGCCGCTGGTGCCCACGCTCTTCGCGCGCAGGTGCGGAGAGCGACTGATAATCCGTAGCCGTCGGCGTACGTTCTCGATCTCCTCAGTGGGGACCTGGGCAAGAGCGCTGCGGACTCCTCGGGCCGCCCGGATCAGGGCGGGTCCTGGAGGTTGGGCTTCGATGGCGCTCGCGATCGCCGGGTCGTAGGGGTCCGCGAGGATGGCGTGTTCCTTGGTTGCGAAATGGCGGAAGAACGTCATCTCGCTCACGCCGGCCGCGTCGGCGATCTGGGCAACCGTCGTGTTCTCAAAGCCCTGCGCGTCGAACAGGTTGATCGCGCACGCGGCGAGCCGCGCGTGAGTGCGTTCCCATCGAGAGGTGCCCATGGAACCAAATGTTAGCCACTAACATTCGCGAGGGCAACGGGGCAACGTCGGGTTAACGCTCGCGGGGTGGAATGAACGCGCCGATGACCGCGACGATGGTCGCGGGTAGGAAGAGCAGGCCGATGCTCATGATTCCCGTGACGGTGTAGACGATGAGCGTGACCGCGGAGATGTAGCTCAGCCACACCCACGGTCGGCCCCGGCCGAGCAGGGGGAGTGCGGCAAGGATGAGCGGAACGGCGACGACGAGGTACACCGACGGGCCGGCCACTTCCAGCGCCGTCGCACGCACCTGCGTCTGCCCCACCCCTTGCTGGGCCGTAACGGCGAACAGCGGGGCGACAAGTGCGGCGATACCCGCGGCAATAGCGAGGGCAACCGCAACGAGTTGCCAGATCCGCTTGCGCTCTAACCAGTCCATACTCCTCAGCCTAACGATAGGGTGAGGAGATGGTTGAACTCTTCCCACCCGATGACATCGAACGCATGCTCTGCGTCGTGGCCCATCCCGACGATATGGAGTATGGGGCTTCGGCCGCCGTCGCGGAATGGACCGCCCGCGGAGTTG
Organism: uncultured Ruaniaceae bacterium; assembly: GCA_947251855.1. Next base: position 569 of record CAMXUZ010000357.1, on the reverse strand, counting down.
AGGTGGCCTACCTCCTGCTCACCGCCGGCGAGGCAGGGATTCGCGACATGTACCCGGCGGAAGTGGGGCCCTTGCGCGCCCAGGAACAGCGCAAAGCATGCGAGATCGTCGGGGTGGAGAACCTCACCATCCTTGACCTGCCCGACGGCATGCTCGAGCCATCGATCGAGGTGCGTTCCCGTATCGCCGGTGAGATCCGCCGCTTTCGACCGCAGGCGGTCATGTGCACGAGTTGGGAACTCGAGGTTCCCTGGGGGCTGAACCACGCCGATCACCGCGCAGCAGGACTCGCCACCGTCGACGCGATCCGCGATGCGGATAACCCGTGGATCTTTTCCCACCAGCTCTCCGAAGGGCTCACAGCATGGTCGACCAGGTGGCTCCTCGTCACGGGCACCGAACCTACTCATGCGATCGAGCTCAGCAGGGAGTCGGTGGAGAAGGGGGTCGCCTCGTTGGAGGCACACGAGGTGTATCTGCGGGCGCTTCCGGGCCACATACCCCCACGGGAGATCGTCGAGGGGGCGGCGGCGTCCGGGGCGGCGGCGCTGCGCGAGACCCGTTCCGCC
>CAMXUZ010000356.1 GCA_947251855.1 uncultured Ruaniaceae bacterium | reverse complement strand
CGGCGACGGCGGCGCGGAGGAACGGCCCGCGTCGGCATCCGCTGGCCAACGTCATCGGCGTGGTCGCCGGGCTGATCTGGCTCATCCCGGTGTACTGGATGGTGAACTCCGCCCTCCAACCGGAATCGGAGCTCATGTCCTGGCCCCCGAACCTCGTGCCGGCGGAGTTCACCTGGGAGAACTTCGTCACCGCGTTCAACAACGCGAACTTCCTCCCGGCGCTGCGGGCATCCCTCATCGCGGGCGGGTTGACGGTCCTGTTCGCCTCCAGCGGCGCCGTATTGGCCTCCTTCGCCCTCTCCCGGTTCCGGTTCCGCGGCCGCACCGCGATGATCATCGGGATCCTCGTGGTGCAGATGATTCCCGCCGAGGCGCTCTTCATCTCCCAGTACCGGATGCTCGATGGCTGGGGCCTGCTCAACTCCGTTATCGGCCTGTCGGTCCTCTATATCGGCACGATCGTGCCGTTCATCGCGTGGATGATGCGCGGGTTCGTCGACGGCGTCCCGATCGAACTGGAGGAGGCCGCCCAGGTGGACGGCTGCTCGCGGGTGGGCGCGTTCGCCCGGGTGACCCTGCCGCTGCTCGCGCCGGGGATCATCTCCACGTCGGTGTTCGGGTTCCTGTTCGCGTGGAACGAGTACACCCTCGCGCTCATCGTGCTCTCCAAGGACTCCGCCGTGACCCTGCCGATCTGGTTGCAGTCCTTCCAGCAGGGCCTGAAGGCGACGGACTGGGGCGCCGTGATGGCCGGGGCGACCCTGATCGCGATCCCGGTGATCATCATCTTCATTCTCGTGCAGAACAAAATTTCCAAGGGCATGGTTGCCGGAGCGGTAAAGGGCTGATGGAGAATTCACTTCCGGAGCCACTCGTTGGCCCCGTCACCGGGCGCTGCCCGCGATTCCAGTGGCGCGGATTCATGATCGATTCCGCTCGCACACGGTTCTCGGTGCCGATCATCAAACGCGTGATCACCCTCGCCGCGCGGTACGGGTTCAACATCCTGCACTGGCACCTGACCGACGATCAGGGGTGGCGCTTCGAGGTGCCCGGATACCCGAGACTCACCGAGGCGGCGTACCTGCCCCGCGACACCTTCGACGATTACCATTCGCTCAACGGCGATACCCGTGAGCGCGCGATCGGCGAGGCCCCCGCCCGGTGGACGAACGGATACTATTCGGACGCCGAGATCGCCGAGGTCGTGGAGCACGCCACCTCCCAGGGCATCGAGGTCGTCCCCGAGGTCGACCTCCCGGGGCACATGATGGCGGCGATCACCGCCTATCCCCACCTGGGGCGCCCCGCCGGACTGCCGCTGCCGGAGGGGTCGATGCGCGAGCACATGTGGTGGCCCGCGCGAAACGACCTGCTCTGGCCGACCGAGGAGGCGAAGGAATTCGTCGAGGCGGCGATGCGCCGGATCTCCGAGTTGTTCCCCGGCACCCACGTGCACATCGGCGGCGACGAATGCGCCTACGAGCAGTGGGCCTCCGACCCCGACATCGACGACTGGCTCCGCCTCCGGGGCGTGACGGAGGTGCCGCAGCTGCAGAACTGGTTCACCTCCGTTGCGACCGAGGTTCTGCGGGAGAACGGCAAGGCCGTGGTCGCCTGGGATGAGGCGACCGAGATCACCGACGACGAGGAATTGCTCATCATCGCCTGGCAGGAGGAGACGGGGATGGCCCGGGCGATGGCCTCAGCGCTACCGTTCGTGTTCGCCGACGCGCGCACGCTGTACCTCAACCGGATCGACCCGGAAGTGCCCACCCCGCAGAAGGGGATGGTCCCCGGGATCACGGTCTCGGACATCCTCACCGCGCCCTGGCCGGAGACGAACAGCGAGCGGTGCATCGGGATCCAGGCGTGCGTGTGGTCGGAGTTCGTTCTCGACGGCGACGATCTGCTCTCCCTCGCCTTTCCCCGACTGCTCGCCGTGGCCGAGCGGATCTGGAATCCCGACATCGACAGCGAGGAGGTGGAGGTATTGGTTCGTCGCGAGTACGCCGTGCTGCGCGACGCTGCGCTCCTGGAAAGCCCCCAGTTCGTCTGAGTCATTCACGTGATGAAGAAAATCCATTCTTGTCGAAGAGGTCATGAAATGAGTTTGAAATCGCGCATAGCGATCTCGTTCGGCAGCGCCCTGGCGCTGTGTTTGAGTATGTTGCCCGCGCAGGCGGCCCCCGCTCCGGAACCGCACCCTTCCCCCGCAGAGGCGGAGGTGACCGACGCCGACTCGGAGCGAGTGTTGTTCGAGGACGATTTCACTGCCGGCGACGGCGCACAGTGGGAGGTTTCGACGGCGAACGCCGCCGCCGAGGTCTCGTTCGAGGGCGGCATGGCCACGATCAGGGGCGGCGGCCCGGAGAACCGGATGCTGTCCAAGGAGGAAATCCTTGCGAGCAGTTTCACCTTCTCCTTCGACCTGTTCATCAACGAGGGAAACACCAACAGCGCGGTGAAGTTCGGGTTCTTCGCTGACGAGTCGGCGAGCTCGCGCTACCAGGTGACCTATGACGGCCCGAACGATCAACTCCGCCTGGAGCAGGTCGTCGCGGGGAGCGTCACCCGGTTGGGGGACCCGGCAACCCTGGACCTGCCGGTGAACACCGGGGCCGAACCGCACGAGGTGAGCATCGAGGTTGACGGCGACCGCGTCCGCGCCTCCGTCAACGGCGAGGGGGTCCTCGAGGTGGACGAGGCCGGCACCGCTGCGGCGCCGCAGGGCAGGATCCTGTTCGCGAGCCAGTTCCCGAACCAGGATTTCTCGGTCGACAACGTTCGGGTGGTCACGAGCGAGGAAGAGGCGGTCGGGAAATACACCGTCGAGGTTGCCACGGAGACCAATGGCGTCCGGGACACCTCGGAGTCCGAGGCGGGTGGAACGCTCACGGCGAACCGCAGTTCAGGTGATCCCGGCGACGTCGTCCGGCTCACCCCGACCGCTCGGCCCGGTTACGTCTTCGACGGGTACGAATCGCTTCGGGCGGATACCGAGACGAGCACCGACGGTCTGCTCACCATCACCGATCACCAATTCGAGCTCGACGATATTACCGGCAGCGTGATCATCATCGCGAAGTTCATCACCGAACCGGAAGACCCCAACGTCGTGTTCAAGGACTACTTCTCAGGTGACCTCAACGACCACGGGCAATACGACCTCCACGGCGGGGATGATGTGTACATCGACGAGGGGCAGCTGCACCTGGACCCAAGCGAGGGGCCCGTCCACGCCCTCGTCGAGAACGCCGAATTAGGCGCCCTTGAGGACTACTCGATCACCTTCGACGCCCGCAAGGTCAACGCCACCCCCGGGACCACCCAGATCGCGTTCCGCGCCGACGGTTTCGATAACCGATACGTCCTCGCGCTCAACGGCAGCAAAGCACTGCTGCGCCGACTCGACGGCGCCGGTGCGAACGTGGAACTCGCCAGTGCGCTCTACCAGTTTGATCAGACCCCGCGCGAGTTCCGCATCGACGTGAGCGGGGAAACGGTCTCGGTCACCGCCAATAACAGCCCGGTGCTGTCATACACCAACGAGGACGACGGCGAACGGGATCGCGCCGACTGGTCGGGAACTTCGCCGGCGTTCGGGCTCATCAACATGACGGCGGGAGCGCCCGTCGCATTCGACAACGTCGTCGTCGCCCGCACACCCGTGACGGTCAACGTCGACGTCGTGACGACGATCGACGGCGAGGCGGACGAGGATCGCCTCGGCGGCGCAGTGGAACTCTCGCAGGCGACCATTGCGGCCGGGGAGAGCCTCTCCTGGCAGGTCTACCCGAAAGGCGGATACGAACTCGCCGGCGTGTCGTTGGACGGTGAGGAACTCGACGGCAACGAGCTCGTGATTGACCCTGATGCCGAGGGCGACCTCACTCTCGTTGCAGACTTTTCTCCCGTTCAGCGCGAGGCAACGACCTATTACATCGACTCCGCCAGCGGTGATGATGAACGCAGTGGAACCTCGCCGGAGGACGCGTGGGCCACATTGGCGAGCCTTGACCGGCGCTTCTACCCGGGCGATGAGATCCTCCTCAAGAACGGGAGCGTGTTCGACGGCGCCGAGGCGAGATTCGCCTTCGAAGGGTCGGGAACGGCGGGGGCCCCGATCGACGTCGGAACCTACGGCGAAGGAGACCGCCCCCGCCTCAATGGCGCGGGCGAGGTCGAGAACGTGCTCACGTTGCACAACCAGGAATACGTCACCGTTTCCGGCCTGGAGATCACCAACCTCGACCCCGGGTTCGGTACCAGTTTCGGGCTGAATGAAAACACGAACCGGAACAAGAACCTGCGCGCCGTCAACGTCTCCGCGCGTGACTTCGGCGTCGTCCACGGGATCACCGTTCGGGATCTGTACGTTCACAGCGTCAACGGGAACCTGGATGCGAAGTGGAACGGAGGGATCTTCTTCGACGTCAAAGCCAATATTGACGACGGGGAGCTCCACGGGGTGCCCACCAAATTCCACGACGTGCTCATCGAAGGCAACACCATCGAGCGCGTCGACCGTTCGGGGATCAAGCTCGTGAGCTCGGCGTGGTCGAACCAGTCCCTGGTGAACGATCCGCAGACTCCACTGAATTGGTACCCCTCCACTGGAGTGGTGGTGCGAGATAACCAGCTGCGTTATCTCGGTGGGGACGCGATTACGGTTCGCGATACGGATGGCGCACTGGTGGAGCACAACCTCGCCCGCCATGCCCGGTACCAGAACACGGGATACAACGCCGGGATCTGGCCCTTCCAAACGACGAACACGGTTATCCAATACAACGAGGTGTCCAACACCCATGGGGTGCAGGATGGCCAGGGCTTGGATACTGACCATGTCTCGTCGTACTCCGTGATGCAGTACAACTACTCCCACAACAATGAGGGAGGGTTCATGCTCATCATGAACGGCTTCCCGCACACGGCACCTACGGTGCGGTACAACATCAGTCAGAACGACGCGGATAAGACCTTCGAGTTCGCGCGGGGAACCCCGGCCGGGACGATGATCTACAACAACACGATCTACTCCGAAACCACCCTGCAGGGTCCGCGTGGCGGGGTTCTCGACCTCGCCAATTCCGGGGCAGGAACCGGCAATCGGGAAGTGTTCATCTTCAACAACATCTTCCACTACCCGGAAGGCCAGACCTTCTACGTGGGCGAGGCGGAGACGATGAAGACGAAGGCGAAGCTTTTCAACAACGCCTACGCCGGTGGCATCACGCCTCCGGTCGAAGAGGAACAACCGATCCTCGGCGACCTGCTCCTCCCCGACGTCGGTTCGGCTCCGGCCGATAACGAGGGAAGCGAGCCGCTCACGGGGGCGAACGTCGGCGAGCACTTCGCCGGCTATGTTCCCCAGGAGGAGTCACCGCTGCACGAAGCGGGTGTCTCGATCGAGGAGCTCGTTGCCCATTACGACGGCACGGTTACCGACCGGCGCGATATGTCGCCCACGAAGATCCACGACTTGGCACTTCAGGGTGAGAGCATCGATTTCGTGGCCGGGCGCAACCTCCCCGCCGTTCCTGGTGTCGAGTACGGCACTGATTTCCTAGGGAACCCGCTTCCGGCCGAGGGCGAGGATGAGGCGATCACCATCGGTGCGATCCAACGCGAAAGTGCCGATGAAGAGACGCCTGGACCAGAGGATCCTGAGCCGGGGGAGCCTGAGGAGCCGGAGGTTCCGGAGACGCCTGAGCCGGGGGAGCCCGAGGCCCCGGAGACTCCCGAGACGCCCGAGGGCCCGGGATCCGGTGGGGAGCAGCCGGGCGACGATGATCCTGATGCTGGCCCCGGAGCGGAGGACGATTCCATGCCTCAGACGGGGCTCGGCGGCACCCTGGGCCTTGTGCTCCTGGCTGCCGGGCTCATCCTGGCCGCGTTCGGGGTGCGTGCACTCCGTAGGCGGACTGCGTGAGTTCATCTCGATCAAGGGTGGCCATCGTTGCGGCCGCGTTGCTCGCCGCTACCTTAGCGGCCTGCACGACAGCACCGAGCACGGTGGCCACCACGGTCGAGGCGGCGCACGAACACGCCGAGGGGATCGAGCCCGACCTCCTCGGCGAGTCCATCGCCCGCGACATCGCAATTGTGCAGTGGGCGGTGGAATGGGATTTGGAGGAACCGTTCTCATTTACGGAGCTTGAGCAGTCCTATGCGCGGGACGCGGACGAGCGAGGGGACGGCGCCGCCTTTGGAGCCCAGACCTTCACGGTCTGGGATCATTACGCGGAACGGGTCGAGGAAGATGCCCAGCAGATTCAAGATCGAATCAAGAATGAATTGGACATCAGCGAAGTGCGGGCGTTCTACGACGAGAACCCGGATGCCTTTGCCCGCCAGGACGAGATCGTCGTCGACGTCGTTGAATGGCAGAACGGACGTGCCTACTCGGAATACGAGGTGCGCCTTGATGAAGCGAATGTGCGCACGTGGCAAGAGGAAGACGATGTGCTCGTTGGTGCTGCGCTCAACCTCGACGAGGGCGAAGAGATCACCGTGAACCGCGGTGATGGGCGGCAGGTACAACTCTTCAGTCGGACACGTTCCCCAGCGGGGAGCTACGCATTTGATGAAGTGGTGCAAGCGGCCGCGAGCATGCTCGCCGCCGAACGGTTTGAACACGAACTCCAGCTGCGGATCAGCCGAGAATCCTGACCCAGCGGGCCTGTGACATTCAGGCACGTGAATTTTCAGTTAGGCAGGATCAATTTTCGCAGGAGCGGCCCCTCCATCCGAGCAACAGAAATCTTTACCTCGGAAATCTCTTGACGGATGCCGCCCATCTCGTTGTGACTCTCCTTCGTATCCTGCTGGAGCGTCCTGATTTCCTCGCGGATCTGAGCGACATCTTCACGCAGGGCATCGACGTCATTTCGAAGGGCGTCGACGTCGTTATGCAGGAGGTCGACGTCTGTATGCACTGATGTCCTCACGGGAAGTGCTGACGTCGCTACGTAAAAATGCGGCGTCTTTGGCTATGTCGTCGATGCGGGTGTTGAGAACTTCGAACTTGGCGTCCATATTCTTGGAGAAGGCGTCCATTCGCTGGACCACCCAAGCAAAGCCGCCACCGAGCGCAATGAGGAGACCAAACGCGCTGACGATGGTCACAATCGAGTCCTCACTCACGTACATGCCTCCATTCTGCGCTAGGAACCGGTTCTTTGCTACGGGCCTCAAGGTTACGGCGCTGGTGTTCGGAACGTCAGTCACCGGTGGCGCCCTGCGGAAAACTCTTCGCAACCCTTGGCAGGGCAGGTGAAGTCCGAGCTGTCGCGAGGCGCCCGAGGCTGCCCAGTTCGCCCCCGAAAATAACTTCGACGAAGAAAGTGGGCAGCTGTAGGGTTGGCTCGCGTGGCAGCAAATCGCATCAATGACGAGCCTCGGCCTGCGACTTCCGAAGGTCGCGGGATCGATCCGATCGCGTATCAATACGACCGTCCAGTGCTCTTTTACGTACTCGCGACAGCGATACCGTGGGCGTGCTGGTTTGCCGCGGCCTATCTGAGCCATCTGCCCAGCCAAACCACCACTGTGCTGACGGCGACTCTCGTGCTGTCCGCCGCCGGGCTCCTCGCGCCGATCGCCGTCGTCATCGGATTGGTATGGCACAAACCGAATCTGCGAACGGACATATGGCGCCGAATGGCGTGGCCAAAGCGCGCACCGTTGTTCCACGTCGTGTGCGCGTTCCTCCTGTTGCCGGCGAGTCTACTTCTGGCGCAAGCGATTTCGTTGCTAGGTGGATACGACGCGGACCAATTCTTGCTGCGGGATGGGTACACCTTTTCTGCCGGACTGATGCCGGTGTGGGTGACGCTGCTTGGTGCCGCGGTTGTTGAGGAACTCGCTTGGCATAGCTATGGAACGGACACCCTCATCCGGCGAATGAGCGTGTTCACTGCTTCGATGGTGTTCACAGTCATCTGGGTGCTGTGGCACCTGCCGCTGTCGTTCATCGATGGGTACTACCACAATGAGGTCGTCAAATCCGGTGTGCTGCACACGCTCAACTTTCCCGCATCGATGATCGCGTTCGTCATTCTGATGAATTGGCTGTACTTCCGTTGCGGGCGCAGCATCCTGATACCGATCATCTTCCACATCTCAGCAAACTTCTCCGCGGAGATGTTCATGACCGATCCGGACTCCAAAGTCATCCAGACCGGGATCCTGCTCATCCTTTCGGTCGTGGTCGTGATCAAGGAGCGTCGCCTCTTCTTTACCCGACCAGAGCCGGAGTTCCGCGCGGCCGCCTAGCGAAGGGCCCACCATTGTGCGCAGGAGGGCGGCGCAGTTCTCACGCCTGCTCCCATAGTGCGTGAAGAACATGCGCGACGTCGTCTAACCCCACGCCCTCCTCTTTGGCGGCCTTGGCGAGCGCGTGGATGTGTTCGACGACGGCGATCGGAACCCTGGTTACGCCGTCGGCCACCCGCGTTCCCGAACCCCGCCGAGACGAAAGCAACCCTTGCGCTTCAAGGTCCTGGTAGGCCTTGGCTACTGTGCCTGCGGCGATCCCCAGATCGCGGGCCAATTGGCGCACCGACGGCAGCCGAGTGCCCGCGGGTAACTCGTTGGTAGCGATGAACCCCCGGATCTGGGCTTTGATCTGCTCCCCGGGCGGGCCCTCGTGCAACACGATCTGAAGGCTCATCTGCGGTTCCCTCCCGCGGAGGCGGGCGTCTTCGCTGGCCCCGCCAAAAGTGCTTTTGTTCGCCGCGGAGCGGGGGAGAACAGCACGCTGAACCACAATGCCCAGCCGAGGGTGATCACCGTCCGAACGGCCCACCGCAACGGCACTTCCAGGGCGGCGAGCGAGGAGTGGAATCTGAATGTTTCGGCGTAGAACTTTATCGACGCAGCGGCCTGCAGCGATTGGATGATCTCCGCGAGGCCGAACAGAAGAGCGCCAGCGGTGATCGCCAACGCAACGCGGTTCGCAGACCAGCGAGCGGCCTCATCCCCGGGTCCGCGGGAAATGTTTCGCAGCCGCCACACGCACAACGCCACGAGCAGCACAACGATCGGGGCGCAGCGCACGGAGTGGTACCAGCCAAAGACCTCCGTACCGGCAGCCAATGACTCACCCGGTTCGATCGTGAACGTTCGATACCGCCCTTCCTCGTCCGGGGAAGAGAGCGAACCCGCCCACAGGGAAGCCCCGATCATCAGGGCGAGGGCGGCGGCAACAATGACGAGCGACGCGCGCGGACCAGTTGTGAACAATGACCGGCGCGTGAGATCGGCCGTTCCCCGCGCACCGAGCGGTGGAGTGAGCAGGAGGATCGCGCACCCGAGAATCCCCAGAAGGAGCGGCACGGCGAACCTGCCAAGCACCTGATCCGGGAAGAGACCGACCAGATCAACGAGCGGGGTGAACCCCATCTGGGAAAGCCGGAGCCCGATGAGTGCTGCGACCGCGAGGATCGCGACCGCGCCCGCACGCCCGGGTTGAAGGAGAGTGAACCGCCGGCGCACTAGCGTCCAGACCAGCGCGGCTATCGCCCCGACCAGGGGGAGGTCATAGAAGAGAAGGAAGCGATCCACAGGCACTCCAAACAGATCGGGAATCAGTAGCGGTGTACCAGCACACTAGTACACGTGTTGCGGGAGTCAACTCCGGTCGGCTTCACGGATGAACTGGAGCCAACGAGTCTCCCGTTCGCTAACGTGGGCCCCATGAGCCCAACGCTGCCCGCCCGAGCCGATGCCGCAGTCGCGGGGCTCACACCCGGGTACTTCGCCCTCGTGATGGCGACGGGCATCCTTTCGGTGGGCACGGAACTCACGGGCCACCACGCGCTGTCAATGACGCTGCTGTGGTTATGCATCGCCGCATTCGTGACCCTCCTGAGCCTCACGATCGTGCGTACGATTCGGCACCGAGGCGAGGTTGTCGCCGACTTTCTCGATCCGGGCAGGGCGTTCGGGTTCTTCACCTACGTCGCCGGAACGAACGTGCTCGGCACGAAGCTCGCCGGCGCTGGCTACCACCACATCACCCTCGTCTTCCTCGCGGTCACGCTGAGCGCTTGGCTGATCTTCGGATACGTCATCCCCTGGACGGCGGTGCTCGGCAAGAGCGAACGGCCCGTGATCAGGCATGCGAACGGCACGTGGTTCATCTGGGTGGTGGCGAGCCAATCCGTTGCCGTCGCCGCGGCCACGATCCAGCCGATGTACCCGAAGTGGGGCCACGGCCTCGCTATCATCGCCGTCTTCTCCTGGTCGCTCGGGCTCTTCTTGTATGCTGCCACGGGCGTTTTTGTTGCTCTGAGGATGATGTTCCTGGAGCTCAAACCGGTCGAACTCAACGCCCCTTACTGGGTGTCGATGGGAGCGCTCGCGATCACCGTGCTCGCGGGTGCGCGGATCGTGGAGATGGATTCAGCTCCGATGGTCGATGCCACTCGCGGGCTCGTCGCGGGCCTTTCCGTCGTCGTCTGGAATTTCGCAACATGGCTTATCCCCGTTCTCTTCGCCGTCGGTTGGTGGCGGCACAAGATCCATAGGGTGCCCCTGGTGTACGAGGCGACCCTATGGTCGATGGTCTTCCCCCTGGGGATGTACGCCGTCGCCGGTATTTACCTCGGGCGGGCCAATAGCCTTCCGATTGTGGAGTGGATCGGCAGTGCTGAGCTGTGGCTCGCCCTAGCTGCGTGGTTTATCGTCGGGCTTGCGATGGTCCGCCATGTGTACAGAACGGTGTTCCGCCCCGAAGTCGCCCACCCGTGAGACCGCTCCGGACTAAGGTGGGGCTCGATGGCCTCCGTGACTGAAAGTTCCGCAAAGCGTCAGATCAATGTGGTCGGCGCAGTTCTCGTTCGCGACGGCAGAATCCTCGCTGCT
>CAMXUZ010000355.1 GCA_947251855.1 uncultured Ruaniaceae bacterium | reverse complement strand
CCGGCCGCGCCCGCGGCCCGCGCGCCAGAATCCACCCCCGCATCGAAGGCCGAACCCTCCGGCGGACCGAAGAAGTACGGGCTGTTCACGCTCCGGCAGTGGATCGGGGCGGGAGCCATCGTGGCGCTCGCGATCGTTGGGGCCGTCACCCTGGTCGTGCTCGCTGCCCGCTGGCTCGCCGGGCTGGAATTCATGTCCTCCTTCCTAGCGAAGTACCCCGGGGAGTACGACCTACCAGAATCTGCCCCGGTCGGGTTCCCCGGGTGGCTGGGGTGGCAGCACTTTTTCAACATTTTTTTGATAGTGCTCATCATCCGTTCGGGGTACCTCGTGCGGAAACAGGAGCGCCCGGAGGCCTTCTGGGCGTCGAAGAAGAACCCTAAGAAGATCAGCATCCAACTGTGGTTCCACCAGGGCCTGAACATTCTGTGGGTCGTGAACGGCGCGATCTTCATCATTCTGCTCTTCGCCACCGGACAATGGATGAGGGTCATCCCCACGAGCCCGGAAGTGTTTCCCAACGCGGTTTCAGCCCTTCTGCAATACCTCACGCTGGACTGGCCGCTCGACAACGGCTGGGTCAACTACAACTCGCTGCAGCAACTGGCGTATTTCGCGACGATATTCATCGCGGCCCCGCTCTCGGCCCTCACCGGCTACCGGATGAGCGAGTCGTGGCCGCGGGATTCGAAGCTCAGCGAGAAGTTCCCCGTGGAATGGGCCCGGAAACTTCACTTCCCGCTGATGATCTACTTCGTCGCGTTCATCATCGTTCACGTCGCCCTAGTCTTCAGCACCGGGGCGTTGCGGAACCTCAATCACATGTTCGCGGCGCAGGGATCGGCTGATCCAAGTGTGTATGCGGACAACTGGACGGGATTCTGGCTTTTCGTTGCCTCAATGGTTGTCGTCATCGCTTCCTGGGTGGCGGCCCGCCCCATGGTGCTCGCCCCGATCGCGCGAATCTTCGGGAACGTCAGCGCACGCTGATCCCGCTCGTTGCCTGACCCGAGCGCAACCCGTGAACAATGGCAGCAAAAGTTCGCGAAATTGTCTTTTGAATTTGTGAGTCACCGCACCCCACGGCCACGTGCCGGCACGAGCACGCACGTCTGCGCGGCACAGTTGCACTGAATTCATGCGCCATGCTCGCACCCTGTGCCGGACCCGGGCAGCGAGGGCCCCTCCGATCCGCTCCCGAATCCGCCACCAAATTTCGCCAAAATTGTTCAGTCGTCACATCCGGACTCCGTTCCCTCTCTCCCACCTACTGCTCTGAGCCGAAAACTCCGGCAAAATCCCTATATAAGGGAACCCCTGGCGCCGACCCGCCAGCCCTTCGAGGACGGAGACACCCATGGCTCAGTACGTATACGCCTTCAACGAGGGCAACAAAGACCTGAAGGAACTTCTCGGCGGCAAAGGTGCCAACCTCGCGGAGATGACAAACCTGGGGCTGCCGGTACCCCCGGGATTCACCATCACCACCAAGGCCTCGCGCGCGTATCTGCACGACGGGACGCTGCCGCCGCAGCTGCGGGTAGAGGTGACGACGGCGCTGCGGGCGATCGAGGATGAGATGCGCAGGCAATTAGGGGATTTCCACGACCCACTGCTCGTGTCGGTGCGCTCCGGTGCGCAGCACTCGATGCCGGGCATGATGGACACGGTTCTCAACGTCGGACTCAACGACGCCGCCGTCAAGGGTCTCGCAGAATCCTCGGGCGATGAACGCTTCGCGTGGGACTCCTACCGCAGGCTCATCGCGATGTTCGCCGAGACCGTGCTCGGCGCTTCACCGGAACCGTTCACCGAAGCTTTCGAAGCGATCAAACGGGATCGCGGTATCAGCGCCGATGTCGACCTCGACGTCACGGCGCTCAAGGAGCTCGTGGACACCTACAAGGGCATCGTGCAGCGCGTATGCGACCGGGAGTTTCCCCAGCACCCGCGCGAGCAGCTCGACCTCGCGATCGAAGCGGTGTTCGGATCCTGGAACAGCGAGCGCGCCCAGCTCTACCGTCGGCGCGAACGGATCCCACACGACCTGGGCACCGCCGTCAACATTCAAGCGATGGTGTTTGGGAACATGGGCGAGACGTCCGGCACCGGCGTCGCCTTCACCCGCGACCCTTCCTCGGGCCACTCCGGAATTTACGGTGACTACCTGCCCAACGCCCAGGGTGAAGACGTCGTCGCAGGAATCCGCACCCCGCTGCACCTGAACGATCTCAAAGAGCGCGACCCGAAGAGTTACGGCGAGCTCATCCACGCGATGCGCCGCCTGGAGACCCACTACCGGGATCTGTGCGATATCGAGTTCACGATCGAACGTGGGAAGCTCTGGCTGCTGCAGACCCGGGTGGGTAAACGCACGGCATCGGCGGCGTTCCGGATCGCCACCCAGCTCGTTGACGAGAGCCTCATCACGATGGATGAAGCGCTCGTGCGGGTGAACGGCGGCCAACTCTCGCAGCTGTTGTTCCCCCAATTCGCGAACGATCAGAAAGCCATCCGCCTCACCACGGGGATGGGCGCCTCCCCCGGCGCGGCCGCTGGCGAGATTGCCTTCGATAATGCTCACGCGATCGCCCGGCAGGAAGAGGGCGCCGACGTCATCCTCGTACGCAGGGAGACGAACCCCGATGACTTGCCGGGGATGCTCGCCTCCAAGGGGATCCTCACCGCGCGCGGTGGGCGCACCTCGCACGCCGCGGTCGTCGCCCGCGGCATGGGCACCTGCGCCGTCGTCGGGGCCGAGGAACTCGACGTCGACTACCAGGCCCGCACCGTGCGCGTTGGGGAGCACACCCTGACCGAGGGGGAGATCATCGCGATCGACGGCACCACCGGTGAGGTGTTCGCCGGCGAGGTGGACGTCGTCGACTCCGCCACCTCGGTCTACATCGCCGAGGGGCTCGAGGCCGCGTTGGAGGTCGCGGCGAACGACGACATCGCCGAACTCGTCACCTCCGTAGACCGGCTCCTCACCCACGCGGATGCCACGCGGCGGATGGCGGTACGAGCAAACGCCGATACCGGTCAGGACGCCGCCCGCGCCCGCGAGCGCGGGGCCCAAGGGATCGGGCTGTGCCGAACCGAGCACCAGTTCCTGGGTGAGCGTCGCACGTACGTGGAGGCCCTCGTCCTCGCGAGCACGCCCGAGGAGGAGAACGCTGCGCTCGAGGCGCTCCTCCCGCTCCAGCGGGATGCGTTCGTGGAACTCCTCGACGCGATGGACGGCCTCCCCGTGACGATCCGGCTGCTCGACCCGCCGTTGCACGAATTCCTCCCCGACCTCGTAGAGACGTCCGTCGACGTGGCGCTCGCCAAGGAACGCGGGGAAGACACCGCCGAGTCAGAACGAGTGCTCGCCGCACTGCAGCAGATCCACGAGGCGAACCCAATGCTAGGACTTCGCGGAGTGCGCCTGGGGTTGAAGATGGAAGGGCTCTACCGGGCCCAGATCCGCGCCATCATCGAGGCGACCCGGACCCTGCGCGAACAAGGCAAGCACCCGGAGCCGGAGATCATGGTCCCCCTGGTCGGCTCCATCCGCGAACTGCAGATTGTTCGGGACATGGCCGAGGAGATCATGGATGAGGTGCTCGGCGAGCATTCGATCCCCGTGGGCTGCATGATCGAACTTCCCCGCGCCGCGCTCACCGCCCACCGGATCGCGGAGGAAGCCGATTTCTTCTCCTTCGGAACGAACGACCTCACCCAGGCCACCTGGGGGTTCTCGCGGGACGACGGCGGGACGTCCTTCTGCCCGATGTGCCTGCAGAACGGCGTGCTCACGATCACGCCGTTCGAAACGATCGA
>CAMXUZ010000354.1 GCA_947251855.1 uncultured Ruaniaceae bacterium | reverse complement strand
GGAGAGCGCCTGCACGGCTTGGGTCGAACGCGCGAGGACCCCGAGGAGCGCGAACGGCCAGGCAAGCGCCCAGCCGGCAAACACCACGAGGGCGAGGCTCCCGACTACCCCGAGCATGCTGGGGCGATATCCCATCGCCATCCCGACACCGAAGGTGATGATTCCGGCGATCGCGTATCTCGCAAGATCGGCCACCATCGGGCCCGCGATCGGGGCGATGCGGGAAATGGGCAACGCTCGGAAGCGTTCGTACACGCCCGAGTCCATGTCTTCCCGCAGTTGCATTCCCGTGGCCATCGACGCCGTCAGCGCGCTCATCACTAACACGCCCGGCACCAACGTAGGCAGGTAATCCTTCACGCTGCCCGCGACCGCCCCGCCGAGCAGATATCCGAACATCACGGTGAACAGGATCGGTTGCAACAGCACATCGGAGAACTGCTCCGGGGTGCGCCACATCTTCAGGATCGCTCGCCATGCGAATGCGCCACATTCGCCGATGAATGTGCACGCACCCCGCCGAGTTTCCGAAATTTTCACCTCGGCCGCGCTCATACCGCGACCTCCCGGGAACCTGCCGTGTGCTCCTGCTCCGGGGCCTCATGGCCGGTGAGGGCGAAGAACACCTCATCCAGACTCGGCTCGGCGACCGCGACCGATTCCAACGCGATGTCGCGGTGATGCAACGCCGAAAGGAGCGCCGCTGCCTCACCTGGATGCGTGAGCGGGCAGGAGATCTCGCCGGGTTCGAAATGTATCTGGCTTGCGGGGACAACTCGCCGAAGTTCGTTCACCGCGACCTCCGTGTCCGCAGGCTCGGCCAGTTCCAGGCGAAGCCGGTATCCGCCCACTCTGGCTTTGAGTTCCCGCGGCGTTCCCACCGCGACGAGGCGCCCGTGATCGAGGACGGCGATCCGGTCGGCGATCCGGTCGGCTTCTTCCAGGTACTGGGTGGTGAGCATGACCGTGCGCCCGCCCTCGACCAGGGCGCGCACCGCCTCCCACATGTGGTTGCGGGAACGCGGGTCGAGCCCTGTCGTCGGTTCGTCGAGGAAAATTAACGGCGGGGAGGAGATCAACCCCACGGCAAGATCTAGTCGGCGCCGCATTCCTCCCGAGAATTCGGCCACCTTTCGGTGGGCAGCATCGGCGAGCGAGAATTCTTCGAGCAGCTGCCCGGCCACGTGACGGACTTCCCGCCGCGTCAGCCCGTGCAGCCGGCCGAACAGGGTGAGGTTCTCCCGGGCGGTGAGACCGTTATCGACGGCGGCGTACTGACCGGTGACGCCGATGAGTCCCCGGGCCCGCTGAGGATTGCCCGCGGCGTCTACTCCGAATATCTCTGCGGTGCCGCTCGTGATCGGTTCCAACGTCGCGAGCATTCTCAACATCGTCGTCTTACCCGCCCCATTGGGGCCGAGCACGCCGAACACCTCGCCCGGATGCACGTGCAGGTCCACCCGATCGACGGCGCGTACGGCACCGAAATCTTTCGTCAACCCGCGCGTGAGTATCGCGGGGCACTCAGGAAGTTGTTGCATACCGCTACGGTGCCAATGCCTGGTTTCATATCGGTTTCAGATCCGGTTGCGCAGGGCGGGTTTTGCTAGGGTGCATGGTTGCTGCGAACTACTAGGTGAGGGAATGAAACTTTTCGGTAAATCTGCCATCAGCGCAGCGGGAGCCGCGGGATTGCTCATGCTTGCCGCGTGTTCGGCTGGGGAATTCTCCCCTCCGACGCCGAGCAGCACTCCCGAGGATGGGGTTTTGGAGTTCCCATTACCCGAGGTTGAGCCCCGGGAACGGTGGCGGATTGAAGTTCCACAGGACCTGCAGGAGGCGGCGCAGGCGGACGGCCCCCTACTCGTTACGGGCGTTGAGGTTCAGGGGCGGGAACTGGAGGAGTCCGGCTGCGCGATGGAACTCACCGTGGAGTACGCCCGCGGCAGCACGGACGTCGAGCGCCTTGCGCAACCCGCTCCCTCGAGCGCAGAGGCCGACGCGGCCCTCGAGCGCCACCAGGAGCGTTTCCTGGAAAGTTTCGACGTGGCAACGAGCGCGGAGTTCGACGAGAAGTATCACGATGAGACTCCGGCGTCCGGAACCGGCTTCGACGAGCACCTACACGAGTACTGGGCCCAAGGGCGCTACGCGACGTGGGCGGACGTTCGCCGGGCCTATTTCGACGAGGTGGAAGCGGAGTTCCAGCAGGAGGTGGAGGAAGCTGCTCGCTCCTCCGATATTGAGAACGTGGGCGACAACCTCGGCTTCTTCTCCCCGCGCCCTCTCACGACCTATGACGACCTCTCCCCAGAAGGGGGCACGTATATCAGCGATGACTATCGAACGATCCTCGTCGTGCAGGATTGTGCCTTCGTCCCCTCGGATTCGAAGGAGGACTACCCGGACTTCGAGGCCAACACGTTGCGGTTCCCGTTCGACGAGGAGAGCCGGGACGGTACGTCCGCGCTCGCCTCGGTAGCGCTCACCGTCGTCGCCGGCGGGAAGGTAGCCGTACTGGATGGGGATGTGCACGGTTGGGCGAAGGAGTCGGGCGGCACCTGGGAACGGGGGACTCGATAACGCCATGGTGAAGAGGAGGCACCTGGCAACGGGCGTTGCCCTTGCCGCCGTAGCCGGGGTCGTAGCCTCGTGCAGTTCTGTTTCGGTCGGGACGGCTACGGGAGTCGACCCTACTCCCGATCCCTATCTGGGAATCGAATGGAGTGTTCGAGAGTTCGCTACCACCGGTACCGATCACGAGTTCGATGAATACACTGGCGAGGTGTTCTTCGGGCCGGAGCCCTCCACCCGCATGAAGTCCGGCGACGGCGCCGCGGTCCCCGACAGTGCCGAGGAAGTCTTCGAGGCGAGTTTGCAGGACGCGCGGGAGAACTATTGCGACGAGTACATCGACCCGCCCGCTTCG
>CAMXUZ010000353.1 GCA_947251855.1 uncultured Ruaniaceae bacterium | reverse complement strand
GGTTACTCACCGAGGACGCGGTGACGCACGACGGCGAGTTCTATTCCGTGCACGGCGCTCGCGGACGCCCGCCGTGCGTTCAGCAACCGCGCGCGCCGTTCGTCATCGCAGCAAACGGGCCGCGCGCGATGCGCCTGGCCGCACGGTTTGGCCAGGGGTGGGTCACGACGGGACCGCAAACCGCACCCGCCCCAGAGCTTGAAGCAGACCCGGTGGCGCAACGTGAACATTGGTGGCGGGGCGTTGCAGAGTACGCCGTGGCGATGGACGAGATCGAAGAGAGCGCGCGCCCGCAAGGCGCGCCGAAGCTCGCGCGGTACCTTTCCCTCGATGCCGGCGGCCCGCCCACGCTCACGAGTCCCGCATACGCACAGGAGCAGATCGCCCGCGCCGGCGAGCTCGGCTTCAGCGACGTCATCATCCACTGGCCCCGGCCGGAATCGCCCTACCGCGGTGCAGAGGCGACGCTCGCGGCGGTATTCTCCTGAAGGTGAAGCGCGAGCCCGGGCAGGTGCGAACGAGCTGCCCGCTAGAGCGCGTGCTTACATGTCACAGTCGCACACGAGGTTCCACGCAACCACCTGCTCATCCTCCTGCGCCCAGTCCTCGGCCTCCTGCCTGGAGGAGAACGAGAGCGGCGCGAGCCGGCCTCCGGCCATGAGGACCCCGTAGGTGATCTGTTCCCGCGGATCGCTCGTGGCAGTTTGCGCTTGCGGCGCGCTGGAGTGGCTGGTTGTCGTGCTCATGATCCCATCCTGCGCCGCTGTCCCGAGTTGCGCCAGGGGGTTGACCTCCCGCGCCGGCCGGCGCGCGTGTCAAGGGCAGGTCCCGGCGTGTTTTGCTACAACCTGTCAGCGCTCCTAGGCCGAAGGTCCTACAGCGTGATCTCGCCAGCGATGACAACATCTAGTGGTAGCAACCCTTGCTGACCACAACATGTAGTGTTTTCCGCGATAGAAAGAAGTCATCGATGCCAACCCACGCAACGGCCTCCCTTAACCGCCCACGTCCCGTCGTCAACGTCGACGCGATCGCAACCATGGACGAGTACCTCGACCGGTCCGACTGGCGAGTGAACGCGAACGCGAACCAGGGGTACTCCCTCGGCGGACTCATCCTCAACACCGCCGGTAAGGTGACCGCGAACTACTGGCTCTCCGCGATCTATGGCGGCGAGATCGAAGCAGCGCACCGCGAAGGCGCCTTCCACATCCACGACCTCGACGTCTACGGTGGCTACTGTGCGGGCTGGTCCTTGCGCCGGCCCCTCGAGGAAGGGCTCAATGGCGTGCCGGGGAAGGTCGAATCGAATCCGCCCCGCCACCTCTCGGCCGCGCTCGGGCAGATCGTCAACTTCCTCGGCACGATGCAGAACGAATGGGCCGGGGCGCAGGCATTCTCCTCCTTCGACACCTACCTCGCGCCCTTCGTCCGCATCGACCGACTCACCTATGACGAGGTCTACCAGGGACTGCAGGAGATGGTGTTCTCCCTCAACGTCCCCTCCCGCTGGGGCACCCAGACGCCGTTCACCAACCTCACCTTCGACTGGACCCCGCCCGCCGACCTCGCCGAGCAGGCGCCCCTCATCGGCGGTGAGGAGTGCGAGTTCACCTACGGGGAGCTCCAGGCCGAGATGGACCTCATCAACCGCGCCTTCATGGAAGTGATGACCGAGGGTGACGCCGGCGGGCGGGTCTTCACCTTCCCGATCCCCACCTACAACATCACCCCGGACTTCGACTGGGACTCCCCGAACGCGCAGCTCCTGTTCGAAATGACCGCGAAATACGGGCTGCCCTACTTCCAGAACTTCATCAACTCCGACATGGAGCCCGGCGACGTCCGCTCGATGTGCTGCCGCCTCCAACTCGACCTGCGAGAGCTCCTCAAGCGTGGCAACGGACTCTTCGGCTCCGCGGAACAAACGGGCTCCCTCGGCGTCGTCACCCTCAATTGCGCGAGACTCGGCCACGTGCACGCCGGCGACGAAGCGGGCCTGTACCGGGAGGTGGACCGCCTCATGGGCCTCGCGCGCGACTCCCTGGAAGCCAAGCGCCGCGTGGTGCAGCAGGGGATCGACACCGGCCTGTTCCCCTACACCAAACGCTACCTGGGCAGCCTCGATGCGCACTTCTCCACGATCGGGGTGAACGGGGTGAACGAGATGATCCGCAACCTCACCGCCAGCCCGCGCCACCCCGCGGGCGAGCACGACATCACCACCCCGGCGGGCCACGCGATGGCCGTGCGCCTGCTCGATCACGTGCGCGAGCGGATCGCCACCTATCAGGAAGAAACCGGCAACATGTACAACCTCGAAGCGACGCCCGCCGAAGGGACGACCTACCGGTTCGCGAAGGAGGACCGCGCCCGGTTCCCCGGCATCCTGCAGGCGGGAACGGAATCGAACCCGTACTACACGAACTCCACCCAACTCCCCGTCGGTTTCACCGATGACCCATTCGAAGCGCTCCTGCGCCAGGAGGAACTGCAGACGAAATACACCGGCGGCACGGTGTTGCACCTCTA
>CAMXUZ010000352.1 GCA_947251855.1 uncultured Ruaniaceae bacterium | reverse complement strand
CACCGCCACGCGCCGAAGTTCCGCGCCGAACACCGCCCGGCTCTCCCCGTCGACGACCGCGGCCCAGGCGGAGGTGCGCGGCGCCGTCAATCCCGTCATGATTTCGCCCACCCGCGGGTCGGAGGGGCCGGCCGATCCGAGGCAGCGTTCCACGAACCGGGCCGCCTGTGGGGCGAGGCCGGCGACCGGGAGATATTCGGTGATCACGGTCGGTCAGCTTACGCCGCGCCGCGCGGACGCGAGGGCCGTTTGTGGGCAACGCCGCACCCGGATCGACACCTACGCGCGGGTCGTTTAGGGCTAGACTGGCCTGTGATACCCGGCCCGCACACGTGAGAGGGGGATGGCCATGAGCAAGGCACGAAGTTGTCGAGATCGTCGCGCCATCAAGAGTGTGCACCGCGCCGGGACCTCTTGATAAGGCGACGTTAAGGCGCGAACGCCGATGCGTGTGCTGCATCGGTTGGACTCATCCGCCCCTGCCTGCCTCGCGGGCTGCCCTTTGGAGGACCGATGACGGTAACCGAAACCCTCGACCAGATCCACAGCCTCGTAACGGCAAGCGAACTCGAAGCGCTCTCCGAACTCGTGGCGGAAACCTCATCCCCCGATGTCGCCGACATGGTCTACCGGCTCCCACCCGTGGACGCCGCGGTCGTCTATCGGCTGCTGCACAAGGATAAGGCGATCGACGTCTTCGAACGCCTCGACTCCGCCGCGCAGGCCGACCTCGTCACCGAACTCGCCGAGACCGAAGTCGTGGGAGTCTTCGAAGCCCTGGACCCCGATGACATCGTCGGGCTCCTCGATGAGCTGCCCGCGAAGGTGACCAAGCGGCTCCTGCGTACCCTCTCCCCCCGCCAACGCACCGCCACCGCCCCGATCCTCGGCTACCCGCACGGTTCCATCGGACGGCGGATGACGCCCGAGTACGTCAGTGCCCGCGCCGAAGAGCCGGTCGCTGACGTGCTCGTACGTCTTCGCCGCAACGCCGACAGTTACGAAACCGTCTACACCGTGCCGATCGTCGACGATGCCCGTGTGCTCGTGGGGATCTGTTCCCTGCGGGACCTGCTCGTCGCCTACGAGGGGGCGATCATCGGCGACATCATGGAACTGCCCGCCTCGGTTCGCACGCTCGACGACGACGAGACCGCCGCCCGCCGTCTCGTCGACTCCGGGGTGCTCGCCCTGCCGGTCGTCGACAACGAGGACCGGCTCGTGGGGCTGTTCACGATCGACGACGCGGTGCGCATCATTCGCGCCGAGGACGACGAGGACGCCGCCCGTACCGGTGGTACCGAGCCGCTGCGCCGCACCTACCTGCTCACCTCCCCGTTCGCGATGACCAAATCGCGGATCACCTGGCTGCTCATCCTTGCCATTTCGGCGATCCTCACGATCAACGTGCTGCAGATCTTCGAGGACGCCCTCGAAGAGGCGTACTTCCTCGCTCTGTTCATCCCCCTCCTCACGGGCACGGGCGGAAACACCGGCGCCCAGGCGGCCACGACGGTCACGCGCTCACTGGCGATGAACGAACTCAATCCCCGAGATACGTGGAAGGTGGCGTTCAAGGAGATCCGCACAGGGTTCCTGCTCGGCCTCGCACTGGGGTCGCTCGGCTTCGCGCTGGCCACCCTCGTGTTCGGGGTGGACATCGGCGCGGTGATCGGCTTGACCCTCGTCGCGGTGTGCACGATGGCGGCGACCGTAGGCGGACTCATGCCGATGCTCGCGACGGTCGTGAGAGTGGACCCAGCGGTATTTTCCACCCCGTTCATCTCCACGTTCGCTGACGCGACCGGCCTCATTATTTACTTCTCGATTGCTAAGGCAATTCTCGGGATTTAACACCCGCTTGCTGCTGCTTCTCCGCGGGAATCTGCGGAGAATATAGATCACATAACAATACGTCAGAAAAACTCCGCATTACCTGCCGGGATTGCGGGGCACGGCGTAGATTTGGCTTACCGTCCGCATTAACCGCTTACGCGAGGAGTTAGGTATGGCTCAAGAACCTGGATACCACTTCGATGCGCATACCCAGCGCGAGGTTCTTCGCGACCCGCAGGAAGCGGCGGCATGGGTCGATCATCTCGAGGCGCAGGGCCTCGTGGGGGAACCGATGCGGGTGGTATGGCTGCGGATCCTCGGCCGGTTGGATGAGGCGGAGAAGCTCGGATGGCGGGTCCTGAACCGTTCCGGAGGCCCGGGTGCCCGCACTGACGCGCTAGACGCGCCCCTGCCGCTCTCGGCGGTCTCCGCGGCGATCCGGCTCGCCCACGTGCTGCAGTGGCAGGGCGAGTTCGCCCTGGCATGCGCGTTGCACGAGCAGGCGCTCGCCTCGATAGAAGCGGTGGAACCGATGAGTGAGGATAGCGCATACGCCGATTACCTCCGCCCGTTCGCCTACCAGCACCTCGCCCGCTGTTACTTCGACGAGGGTGAGTACGAGAAGGCGTTGGAGTGCGCGCAGCGCGCATACGAGTTGCGGGTCAACGCCGGCGTGCCGGAGGATCAGGTGCTCTCCTCCTCCGGACTCATCGACGCCGTCAAGGCGCGGCTCAACTGACCCCGGCGCCGCCCACCTCACCACGGCGCGTCCGGGCGGGGCTAGGATGTTGCAAGTGAGTGTGAAACCTGTGCCCCCGAGTGCAAACCCCATCGTCTGGATCGACTGCGAGATGACCGGGCTGGACCTGTCCAAGGACGCCCTGATCGAGATCGCCGTCATCGTCACCGATTCCGAACTCAACCCGCTCTCCCCGGGACTGGATCTGGTGATCAAACCGCCCGCGGGCGCGACCGACGACATGGTCGAGGTGGTCCAGGAGATGCACACCGAATCCGGGCTGCTGGAGGAGTTGGATTCCGGCACGACCCTTGCCGACGCCGAGGCGCAGGTTCTCGCGCACATCCAACACTGGGTTCCGAAGGAGCGCACCGCTCCCCTCGCGGGGAACTCGGTGGGGACCGACAAGATGTTCCTCGAACGCGACATGCCCACCCTGACGAACTTCCTGCACTACCGCATCATCGACGTCTCCTCGATCAAGGAACTCGCCCGGCGCTGGCACCCTCGGGCGTATTTCAACTCCCCGAAGAAGGCAGGCGGGCACCGGGCGCTGGCGGATATCGCCGAGTCGATCGACGAACTGCGCTACTACCGCGCCGCGCTCTTCCCCGGTGACCGGGAACCGGCGTCAGTCGATGCCCAGGCGCATGCCGAGCGGATCGCCGCGGACTCCACGCTGGCGAAATTGGACGTGCTCAATGACGCCGAATCCTCCGCCTCCGATGTGAATCGCGACACCCCGCCCGAGCCCGAGAAACCGGTTAAATCTAGCGGAACCGGCGAGGCCTTCGGCCTCTCGAACACGCAGTAGTCTCGGTACGCCCGCAGGGCGATTCTTGGGTTCAGTAAAAAGTCTGTACACTAGTCAATCGCGGCCGCATGGCCGTCATGGTGGGTGTAGCTCAGCTGGTAGAGCATCTGGTTGTGGTCCAGAGGGTCGCGGGTTCAAATCCCGTCACTCACCCGGAGTCCGGCCTCAGCATTTCGGTGCTGGGGCCCGTTTGCTCTTCATGTTTCCCTGGTAAGGGCGAACTTCCCGCTTGGTGAACAATGGTGAATCCGGCGCTTCATGACGACGTGCCAGGACCGGGTCACCGCCGTGTCGGCGACGCCAAGTCCGTGGGCGATATCTCTGACGCCGGATCCGTGATCCATGGCCGCGCGAGTTGCCTGTAGATCCTCGTCGGCCAGCACTCGAAGGCGAGTACGAATCTCGACGCCGGCTTCGATGAGTCGCTTACGAACGGCCTGAATAGAACGTGCCCTCGATCTGAATAATTCGTCGATGTTCGCGCTGCAAGTCCTTGAGCTGGTTCCGCTGGCCCTTCGGCAGCAGGAGACCGAGCAGCGTGAACTCGCCATTTGCGGGATACCGGCCAAAATGTGTTGCTTTAGACGGCGTGTCGCTGTCTAGTTGGAGCGTCCTGCCCATCCTTTTCGGGTCCAGAGTCCTTCCTCAGCGACTGCGTGGGTGTCGTAGCGGGCGGGCCCGATCCGCTCGATGTTTTTCTTCGGTTTTTTGGGAATGATCCTTCTGCGGGGTCGGCCGGTTTGGTCCCACTGGGTGTAGATCTGCTTAGGCGGTTTGGGTGCGACCCACCGGTAGTACAGGGCCCAGTCCACGGCGGTGAGCAGGTGGGACTCGGACAAGCCCCGGTGGTGGTAGCAAACGGCGGCGATGCGGGCGTTGAGGGACTCGGCGATGTTGGTCGTGGCGTGCAGGACGTGCCCGGGGTGGGCGGTGAGGAAGTTGAACAAGGTGCCTTGTTTGGCCAGGCGTTCCAGGCGGTAGTACACGCGCCGGTCGCGGTCGTGGGTGTACCACCATTGGCCGGGTTTGGTCTTGCCTCGGCGGGCGGCTTCCTCGGGGTCCTCGCGGGCGTAGGTGCGCTCGTTTAACCAGTCGGTGTCCTCGGAGTGGAACTGCGCCAGCAGGGCTGACTACTCGGCGCCGTCGGTGGTGCTGGTGACTTTCAGCAGCCGTTTCGATAGGGCACGCAATGCTTTCCCAGCGGCGGGTTTTGGCCGGTTCGTGAGGTCGCGAATGTTGCCTGCGGTGCACGTGGAGCAGGCACCGTTGTACTGGTGGGGCCT
>CAMXUZ010000351.1 GCA_947251855.1 uncultured Ruaniaceae bacterium | reverse complement strand
TACATCGCGATCGATGGGGAGTTCACTACCGAGCAGATGGCCGAACTGCTCAGCGCCGCTCTCGGCGACCTCCTGGAAGCTGATCACGTGCCGGCCTCGAACGAGGAGCAGTGCGGGTGGGCCGCCTCCCACTCGCTCTCGGGCGCGAAGGCCGCGGTGCGTGAATTCCTCGCCGGGCAGGACACCTGGCACGAAGTGTTCGCCCAGTAGATGCCCGCGCCCCAGTTCCTCCTGCTCGCGGCGATGGCCGAGGAGCGCGAGCCCTTCCTGGAGGCCGCGGACGCCGTCACCGGTGAACGGCCCGGGCCCACGGCCGGCAGCCTCCTCACCGAGCTCGTCCTCGACGGGATCCCCGGGCAGATTCTCACCACCGGAATCGGACCGGTGAACGCCGCCGCTGCGCTCACCGGCATGCTCACCGCCGCACCCGCCCCCGCCCGGATCCTCAGCGTCGGCTCCGCCGGCGGCTTGCATGAGAACATCGGCGTGGGTGAAGTGATCATCGGAGCCGACCTGCGGTACGCGGATGTCGATGCGCGAGCGTTCGGCTACACCTTCGGCCAGGTGCCGGGGATGCCCGAAACCTATCCCGCGCCGGCCCCGCCCGCCGGGGTCACCGCTGCCGAGTACGTCACGACGGGCCTCCTGGTCGCCTGCTCCTCATTCGTGACGGCGGACCTCGCCTCGGCGATCCGCGCCCACCTGCCCAGCGCCCTCGCCGTGGACATGGAGAGCGCGGCGCTCGCGCAGACCTGTTACCTGCACGGGATCACGTCCTTCACCGCCATCCGCGGCATCTCCGATCTCTGCTCCCCGCGAGCGGGGGAGGAGTTCCACGACGGGCTCGGTCTCGCCGCCAGGCGCAGCGCCGAGATCGCGCGCACATTCATCACCAAGCGCTGATTCCGCCCACCTGTGCTACCGTGACGGGGTGAAGGGGAGTATCCCGTAAGCACTGACCTCGTCAACACAGGGCCTTAAGATCCACCAAGATCTGTAGGAACTCGGGGCAGTGGCCGTGTCGGTGGGAGAGACCTTCGGTCAGTTCGTGTACCGACCGGAGGTCAACAATGCTCGATGTTCCCCTATGGGCCTGGGCCCTCACCGTAGGCGTCATTATCGTCATGCTCGTCGTGGATTTCGTGGGCCATGTGCGCACCCCGCACGAGCCCACCCTCAAGGAATCGGCGCTCTGGTCCACCGGCTACGTCGCCGTCGCGCTCCTGTTCGGCGGTGTCGTCTGGGTCCTCGGCGGTCCCGATTTCGGGCAGGAATTCTTCGCCGGGTACATCACCGAGAAATCGCTGAGTCTCGACAACCTCTTCGTGTTCGTGCTCATCATGGCGAGTTTCAAGGTCCCGCGGGTGAACCAGCAGAAGGTGCTCCTGCTCGGCATCATCATCGCCCTCGTCCTACGCACCGTCTTCATCTTCGCCGGTGCCGCGCTGATAACGCGATTCTCCTTCGTGTTCTACATCTTCGGGGCGTTCCTGCTGTGGACGGCCTACGCGCAGGCCCGGCCCTCTGCTGAGGGCGAGGACTTCAAGGAGAACTTGGTCCTGCGCTGGACCCGGAAAATCTTCCCCACCACCCCGAATTACGTCGGGGATAAGATGTTCCGCCGAGTGGGCGGCACCCTCTACATCACCCCGATGCTCATCGTGATGATCGCGATCGGTTCGGCCGACCTGATGTTCGCCGTCGACTCGATTCCCGCGATCTTCGGCTTAACGAACCACGTCTTCCTCATCTTCGCCGCGAATGCGTTCTCCCTGCTCGGGCTGCGCCAACTGTTCTTCCTCATCGACGGGTTGTTGGAGCGGCTCGTGTTCCTCAGCTACGGCTTGGCGGCGATCCTCGGACTCATCGGTGCGAAACTCATCATCCACGCGCTACACACGAACGCGCTGCCATTCATCAATGGCGGCGAAACCGTAACCGCAGTCCCGGAGATCCCCACGAACATCTCCTTGCTCGCGATCCTGGGGATCCTCACCGTCACTACGGTCGCCTCGCTCATCGCGAGCAGGAGCGCCGCTAGAGCGAGCCGATAACCGGGTCCCATCCCTGAACGGAGCGTTCCTCGATCACTCCCGCCGCGCGGAAGGGATCGGGGTCGAGCATCTCGAGCGCCTCCCGCTCCGAACCGGCGGCAACGAGCAGGTACGCGCCCGCGGGGCCGCCCACCCATGGACCGGAGGCGATGAGCCCGCCGCTCGCGTGCAGATCGGTGAGGAACTGGCGGTGGCGCGGGCGAAGGTCGGAGATCGTTTCCGCTCGGCCGGAGTCGTAGATGTAGGTGACGACGTAGATCATGGTTCCGTTGTAGCAGGCTCCGCCGTGTCCAGCGCGTGCGCGGCGCGCACGAGCGCGAGGTGAGACAGGGCTTGCGGGAAATTCCCGGCGAAGCGCTGCTCCTGGACGTCGTACTCCTCCGCGAAGAGCCCGAGTTCATTGCCCGTGGCGATGAGCGCGTCGAATCGGGACTTCGCCTCCTGGAGTTCGCCGATCTGTGTGAGGGCGTCGACGAGCCAGAACGAGCACGCGAAGAAGTGGTGCTCCTTGCCCGGCAGCCCATCCACCCCGGTCTCCGTTCGGTACCGCATGACGTGGGGTCCGTCGGAGAGCTCGTCACGGATCCGGGCCACCGTGTTCCGCACCCGGTCATCGGAGGGAGGGAGGAAGCCCGTCTGGAGGATCATCAACAACGAGGCGTCCACCTCCGTGGTGTCGTAGTGCTGCACGAACGCGTTGCTCACCGGATCGACCCCGCGGGAGAGGACCTCTGATCGGATCTCCTCCCGAGCCGTCGCCCACTCATCGTGCGGTCCGGGCAGGTCGTAGCGTTCCAGTGCCGAGATCGCGCGGTCGAGCGCGACCCAGGACATTACTTTGGACTGGGTGAAGTGCCGCTTCTCACCGCGGATCTCCCAGATCCCGTGATCCGGTTCCCGCCACTCCTTGGCGACCCCGTTCACCAGATGCGCCTGCAGCGACCACGAGTCCGCAGTCTCGACGATCCCATTATCCCGG
>CAMXUZ010000350.1 GCA_947251855.1 uncultured Ruaniaceae bacterium | reverse complement strand
CCTGCTGGCCCGGCACCCGCCTCAGCAGTGCGGGCGGGTTCTAACGGCGCGGGTGCGGCCGGCTCGGGGCCGGATCCGGGCTCCTGGCTCACGGCAGCTCCCGCCACGGCAGGTGTGTAACCCGCAGGGACGGTCTCCGCTGGGGGCCATGGATGGCCCCCGGCCACCCGCGGTAGACCTTGCCGGAAAACCAAGGTGCCGGCGCTGGTGGGTGAGGCGGGAACAGGTTCCGGCCTCGGCTCTGGTGCAGCCGGTTCCGGAGACGTGGAGGCGGGCGCGAGCGACTCGGATGCGTCCGGCGCGGATGCGACCGGTGATTCCTTCCTCGCAGCGAGCGCGGGCGGAACGAAGTCGGTATGGGGAACCGAGGTGCCTTCGGGGGGCCATGCCTCACCACCCGGTACCCGTGGTAGACCCCGGCGGAGCGAAGAGTCCATGTCTACGCCTTCTTCTCCTGCAGAGCCTCGATGAGCTGTGGCACAACCGTGAACAGGTCGCCCACGACCCCGAAGTCAGCGATGTCGAAGATTGGCGCATCGCCGTCCTTGTCGATCGCGACGATGGTCTTCGACGTCTGCATCCCGGCGAGGTGTTGGATCGCGCCCGAGATGCCCAGCGCGATGTAGAGCTGGGGTGAGACCGAAACGCCGGTTTGCCCCACCTGGAGATTGTGGTCGGTGTACCCCGAGTCCACCGCGACTCGGGAGGCACCCACCGCGGCCCCGATCTCATCGGCGAGTTGCTCAACGAGCTGGAACCCGTCCTTCGAGCCGACGCCGCGGCCGCCTGAAACGATCCGCTCGGCGCTGCGGAGGTCGGGTCGATCCGAGGAGGCGGTTGCCTCTTCGAAGGAGTCGACCGTTGCTTCCGGGGAGCCGGAGGCAACAACGTTCAGGGTGGTGCTGGACGCCGGCTGCTCCTCGGCGCGGCTGTCGATCGCGCCCTCGCGCAGCGTGACGACTAGCGGCCCAAACGTCGCGGCAGACGTTGAGTTATAGGTGCCGCCATAGACCGAGTGATGGGCGATGAGGCCTTGGTCGTCGCGGGAGAGGCCGACGGCGTCGGCCGCGAGCGGGGCGTTCGTGCGCACGGAAATCCGCGCGGCGGCGTCGCGACCGTCGATCGAGTGCGGCAGGATAACGGCGTGCGGGTTGACCTCATTCATCGCGGCAACGGTGGCGTCGGCGAGAGCAACGTCTGAGGAGGAATCGGTATCAGCTGTGAGAACCGCGCCCGCCCCGAGCTGTGCCGCCTCCTTCGCTAGCTCCTCGTGCTCACCGGCCGGGGCAACGATGAGACCGACCGGCGTGCCGGCTTGAGCCGCGGCCCCTAGCAACTCCGCAGCGGTCGTGCGAAGGCTGCCATCGCGGTCACGGGGAAGGACGACGAGAATCGAGTCTGAAGCATACATGAGATCTCCCCTTAGACGAGCCGGTTGGAAATGAGGAACTCGGCGAGCTGCGTTCCGGCATCGCCTTCATCAACAACCTTGGTTCCCGCCTCCCGCGGCGGCTTCTCAGCGATCGAAACCATGATTGCCCTTGGTGCGGCGCCAGGGTCGGCACTGACACCGAGGTCAGCCAGTGTGAAGCTCTCCACCGGCTTCTTCTTCGCCGCCATGATGCCCTTGAAGTTCGGGAACCGGCCATCCGGGTTCGCTTCGGTTATGGAGATGACTGCAGGGAGGGAGGCGGACACCTGTGCCACTCCGTCGTCGGTGAGCCGAGCCCCGCTCACCTTCTCCTTTGTGATCTCAACATCGGAGAGCGCTGAGGCAAGGGGCACTCCCAGTCGTTCAGCGAGCATGGCCGGGAGCATTCCCGCCGAGCCGTCCGTGGATTGATCGCCCGCGATCACGAGGTCGAAGCCGGTCGTGCCGATCGCCTTTTCGATCACCTCGGCCGTGAGGGTGAGGTCGGCGCCGAGCAGCTCCTCGTCATCAATGTGGACGCCGGAATCCGCGCCCATCGCTAACGCTTTGCGGATCGTGCCCGAAGCCGCAGCGCGTCCCATGGACAGTGCCACCACTTCGACGTCATCGTTCTTCTCGGCGGCCTTGAGCGCAATCTCGACGGCGCGTTCGCAGATCTCGTCGAGAATATTGTCGCTGGCCTCCCGATCGGCCAATCCCGTTTCGAGCGACAGTTTTCGATCAACGAACGTGTCTGGCACATCCTTGACCAGAACGACGATCTTCATGGGCTCCTCCTCGAAGGAGCGGCGCAGGCAAGCTCCTGCGCCGCGTGAATTCTTATGTGCAGACGTCCAAGACTGAGCATATCCGAATACCACGCTTAGGTGATACTGCTAGTCCAGGATATCTGCTTTCCGGTGGAGCCGCAGGGGACCGCCTCGGTCACGGGCTGGCTTCCGTCCAGCTTGTGGTTGGACTTTTGTTGGGGCCCCGTGCGTCCCGCCTAGCGAGCGGAGGGCTCCAGCGGCGGAGAAACGGGCCGAAACTGGCGCGAGGACAACAGAATCGCTTGACCCTTTGTGTTGGCTTTGCATTAATAGAAAGGTTCTTTTGTTTGTTCTGAGGAGACGTCGTGGCGAGTTTATTTATCAATGGCGAGTGGATACGTTCCTCCGATGGGTCGACTCGAGAACTCCACTGCCCCGCTGATGGCGAGCACGTCGTCACCGTCGCGGAAGCTACCCCTGAGGATGCCCGCGCCGCCGTCACCGCGGCCCGCGAGGCTTTCGACTCCGGCCCGTGGCGGGAAACGACGACGGGTGAGCGGGCAGATCTGCTTCGCCGACTCGCGAACAAACTTGAGGAAGAGAAGGACGACGTCGCTCGCCTCGAAGCGCTCGACACCGGCAAGCGGTTCGTGGAGGCGCAGGGCGACATGGACGATGTCATCTCCGTGATCCGTTACTATGCCGAGCTCGCGGGCAAGGACGCCGGGCGGGTGGTCGACGCCGGTCCGGGCGTCGTCTCGAAGATCGTGTACGAGCCCGTGGGCGTGTGCGTACTCATCACCCCCTGGAACTTCCCCCTGCTGCAAACCTCCTGGAAGATCGCGCCGGCCCTCGCCGCCGGTTGCACCTTCGTGCTCAAACCCGCCGAGCTCACGCCTTCCACCGCGATCTGGCTTATCGGCGCGCTGGAGGAACTCGGCCTGCCCGCCGGGGTGGCCAACCTCGTGCTCGGCGCCGGATCCCGGGTGGGGGACGTGCTCACCGAATCCCCCGACGTCGACCTCGTCTCCTTCACCGGCGGCGTCGTCACGGGCCGGCGCGACATGGCATCGGCGGCCGGGACCGTGAAGAAGGTCGCCCTCGAACTCGGCGGCAAGAAGCCGAA
>CAMXUZ010000349.1 GCA_947251855.1 uncultured Ruaniaceae bacterium | reverse complement strand
CGGGGGACTGGGATGGCGGCGGCGGCGGCCCGGGCTCCTCGGGGCCGCCGCCAACAGCACCTACCTGCCCTCGCCACCCGGACCGGATCTCCTACGTCCGCTGCCAACGCTGTAATCGCCCTGCCTGCCCCGAGTGCCAGCGGCAAGCTGCGGTCGGCGTGCAGTGCGTGGACTGTGTGCGGGAAGCGTCCAAACAGGCACGCCCGACGCGTACAGTGCTGGGCGGGCGGGCCAGCGGCCGGCCCATCATCACGTTGACGCTGATCGGGATCAACGTCGCGATTTTCCTCCTGGGTTTCCTCACCCGGACGGTCGACCAACTGCTCGTCTTCGCGCCTGCTCTCGGGGCGGTGGAACCCTACCGGGCGATCACCACGGGGTTCCTCCACGCCGGGATCCTGCACCTGCTGTTGAACATGTACGCCCTCTGGCTGATCGGGCCCTTCCTCGAACAACTACTCGGCCGGTGGCGATTCCTCAGCCTCTATTTCCTCAGCCTTTTCGGTGGCACGGTAGCGGTCGTCCTGTTCACCTCCCCGGCGAGCGATTCCTGGTGGGGCTGGGTCGTCGGTGCCTCCGGAGCCGTGTTCGGGCTGTTCGGCGCGGTGTTCCTCGTGCTGCGCCGGCTCGGTCGCGATGCCCAGCAGATCCTGCTCGTGATCGGCATCAACGTCGTGTTCTCATTCATGGTGCGAGGGATCTCCTGGCAGGCCCACATCGGCGGCCTCATCGTTGGGGCGCTCCTCGCGCTCATCTTCACCCGCCTGCCCCGCGAGCGGCAGCTCGTGGGCGGAATCGCCGCGGTGGTGATCGTCGGTCTTGCACTGGTCGCGAGCTACGTCGGTCTGTACGGGATCAAGTAGCGGTGCTCAGAGCGCGACGAGACCTGCGCTGAGGTTGACGATCACGTGCACAATTGCAACGGGCACGAACGTTCCGCTCCTGTGCCGCAGATACCCGAACAGATACCCGGCAATAAATTGCATGGGGATAAACGGCCACAGCCGGATATCGAGGAATAACAGCGGCAGATGCGGAATTAGAAAGATCGCCGTCTGCAGAAGGTTTCCCCACCAGAAACCCAACCGGCGAATCAGCATCCCCGCCAGTAATCCGCGGAAGAATACTTCCTCACCGACGGCGCGAAGAATTGCACCGATGATCAAGCTGAGCGAGGTGTAACGCGCGATGAGAAGATCGAGTCCGCTGAGAATCTCCTCGGGAATCAGCCCGACCAGCAACCAGCTGCTGAGCAACAATGGAACCAGGCAGACCCCGCCCACCCGTAAGCCGCCGGTGATCCCCAGGACGCGCCGACCCGGCGCAGGGCGGATCGGCGTGATTGATCCTTCCGGCGGGACTGCACCGCGACGTAGATTAACGATGGGATGCAGAACAGAATGAATTCGAGCATTCGTCCCACGTTAACTACCCGACGGCACAGAAACAAAAGCGCGTAGCGGGCCCGGAAATTATCACAGGAACCGCGCTGAGGGAAGCATTTCTCGCATGCTCTGCCCCGGTTGTCTACCGCGTTGACACCGGCGAAGAAGCAGATTTACGTTTCTTCGATCCGTGCGTGGCAAACAGCCGAGAACCGCCAGCGCCACGGATATTCCCGACTGAGGCAGGAGCGATCCGGATGAGCGCTGAAACGGCACGTGGGGGCAGTAGCGACCGGGGGTTCTTCGGCCACCCTCGCGGCCTGGGCGTCCTATTCTTCACTGAAGCATGGGAGCGGTTCTCCTACTACGGGATGCGCGCGATCCTCCTGTACTACATGTACAGCCGGGTCGAGGACGGGGGCCTGGCCATCGATGAAGGCTCGGCGAGATCCCTCATCGCCGCCTACGGTGCCTCGATCTACATGGCCGCCATCGCCGGCGGGTGGATCAGTGACCGACTGCTCGGGGCACGCCGGTGCACGCTCATCGGCGGGATCCTCATCATGTTCGGGCACATCTGCCTCGCGCTACCCGCCGGGGTGGCCGCACTCGCCGCGTCGATGATCTTCATCGTCTTGGGTACCGGGCTCCTCAAACCCAACATCTCCACCCAAGTCGGGGACCTGTACTCCGAGCAGGACGCGCGGAGGGATGCGGGTTTCAGTATCTATTACATGGGGATCAGCGTCGGCGCAGTCGTCGCGCCCTTCGCCGTCGGCACGCTCGGGCAGAACTACAACTATCACCTGGGATTCAGCCTCGCCGCCGTGGGTATGGCAGCAGGCCTCATCGTGTATGTGCTCGGCAGGCGGAGCCTGGATGAAAGGGGACTGAAGCCGAGCAACCCGCTGGAGTGGAGGTCCATCCCGCGACGCCGGATCGTCACCGTGGCCGCGGTGATCGCGGCGATCGTTCTGGTGATCGGGCTGCTCGTCGCGTTCGGGCAACTCACCCCCGACCGCATCGTGGATCTCGTCACGCTGCTCTCGATCGCCATTCCCATTGCCTACTTCGTGGTGATGCTGCGCAGCGACCGAACCACCGCGGTGGAGCGGAGCCGGCTGCGAGCCTACATCCCCCTGTTCATCGCCGCGGTGATGTTCTGGACCGTGCAGGAACAGGCGGCGACCGTCATTGCGCAGTTCGCCGATCAGCGCACCGATCTCGACGCGCTGGGCTTCGCCATCCCTTCCTCCTGGTTCCAATCGGTCGGCTCTTTCGTGCTGATCATCTCCACGCCGTTCGTCGCCGCGCTGTGGATGCGGTTGGGTAAGCGCCAGCCCTCCACCCCGCAGAAATTCTCCATCGGTCTCTGCCTCGCCGGGCTCTCCTTCCTCCTTCTCGTCATCCCCTCGCTCAGTGACGAGCTCGCGAGCCCGCTGTGGCTGCTGGGTAGCCTCGCCATCGTCACCCTGGGGGAGATCGCGCTGTCCCCGGTGGGGATGTCGGCGACGACCCGCCTCGCCCCGGCCGCCTTCGCCACCCAGACGATGGGGCTCTGGCTCGCGTCGGACTCCGCCGCCCAGGGCATCACCGCCCAAGTAGTGCGGTTCTACGATTCCGAGTCCCCCGCGCTGTACTTCGGGATCATCGGCAGTATCGCGATCGGCCTCGCCATCCTGCTGTTGATATTCGCGCCGCTGCTTCGCAAACAGATGAAGGGCGCGGACGTCGACTCGCTGGAATCGGAGAAGCCGGACGCCGAGGACGCGGAACACGCGGGCGCTGCGGGGCGAACTGAGAATGACAGGAGCGGGGATGAAGGTCACCACTGAGTTCCCGAAGGAGATCTTCGAACAACGCGACGTGCGGATCCAGCTCACGGACGGTTCGGAACTTTCCGCCCGGATCTGGCGGCCGACCTCCAAGGAGCCGGTACCGGCGATCGTGGAATACATCCCCTACCGGCAGCGCGACCTCACGGCAGTCCGCGACTCCATCCACCACCCGTACATCGCGGGCCACGGCTACGCGTGCGTCCGCGTGGACCTGCGCGGAAGCGGCGATTCCGACGGCGCTCTCGTGGACGAGTATCTGGAGCAGGAGCAGCAGGACGCCGAGGACGTGCTCGAATGGGTCGCCCACCAGCCGTGGTGTACCGGGCGGACCGGCAT
Organism: uncultured Ruaniaceae bacterium; assembly: GCA_947251855.1. Next base: position 6,537 of record CAMXUZ010000349.1, on the reverse strand, counting down.
GATGGGGATCTCGTGGGGCGGTTTCGCCGCGCTCCAGGTCGCCGCGCGGCGACCGGAGAGTCTCGGGGCGATCGTCATCTCCTCGTTCACCGACGATCGCTACGGCGACGATTTCCACTACAAGGGCGGGTGCCTCTTGTCGGACAACGTCGGGGAGAACGGCACCGTCTTCGCGGTGAGCACTCGGCCCCCCGATCCGGAGGTGGTCGGTGAGCGGTGGCGGGAGATGTGGCTCGAGCGTCTCGACGGCGCGAAGCCGTGGGTGAGCGAGTGGCTCTCCCACCAGCATCGAGACGATTATTGGCGCCACGCCTCCGTTTCGGAGCAGTATGAGGACGTGCGCTGCCCGGTGCTTGCTTCCAGCGGCTGGGCGGACGGGTATTCCAACGCGGTGCTCCGGCTCCTCGCGCACCTGGATGTTCCCCGCAAGGGCATCATCGGTCCCTGGGCCCACACCTATCCCCATCTAGGCACACCGGCACCTGCGATCGGGTATCTGCAACTCGTGGTGCAGTGGTGGGATCGTTGGCTCAAAGACGTGGACAACGACGTGATGGCCGGTCCGATGCTGAGCCTGTGGGCGCAGGACGCGATCGAACCTGCCACGGCCTACGACGTGCGCCCGTGCCGGTGGATCGGGGAACTCACCTGGCCATCGCCCCGCACCCGCGACACGGACTTTCCCCTCGCGCCACACGTCCTGCGCGAACCCGGATCAACACCGCCAAGAGGCGACCTCACGATCCAATCACCCCTGTGGGTGGGGGCCGCGGCGGGCAAATGGGCCTCCTACGGCGCCCCGCCGGATCTGCCCGGGGACCAACGCCTGGAGGACGGCGGCGCCCTCGTCTTCGACACCGAGGAGCTAACCGAAGCGATCGACGTCGTCGGTTTCCCCACCCTGCACCTGCAGGTGGAGGCGGACGAGCCGATCGCCATGGTGGTCGCGCGGCTCAGCGCCGTCGCCCCCGATGGTTCGGCGACTCGCGTGAGTTACGGAATGCTCAACCTCACTCACCGGGACGGTAGCGTGGACCCAACCCCGCTCACCCCGGGCCGCACCTACGAGGTGCGGGTCGGCCTCAATGCCTTGGCCGAGCGGTTCCTGCCCGGATACCGGATCCGGTTGGCGCTGAGCACCTCTTATTGGCCCCTCGCGTGGCCGCCGCCGCGGCCGGTGCGCCTCACCGTATCCACCGCGAACAGCTTCCTCACCCTCCCGATCCGCCCCGAACGCGAGAAGGAACCGGGCATCTCGTTTGGTGAACCTGCAGGCGCGGCTCCGATGCGAACCGAGAGCCTCCGCACTCCGGAGAATCGTTGGACCGTCACCCGCGACGTCGGGTCCGATACCCACGAGGTGACCATCGTCAAAGGCAACGGCGCGGAACGGTTCCCCGACATCACCCTCGACGCCGCCCACCGGGCGGTCGAAAGATACACCTGGACGGGCAACGATGTCGCCTCCGTCCGGGCGCAGACGACGTGGACGGAAGTGTTCGAGCGCGGGGACTGGTCGGCTCGGACGGTGACCCACACCGATGTGTCCTGCACGGAGAGTAACTTTCTCTTGAGAGCGCACCTGGAGGCATTCGACGGCGAAGAATTGCTGCGCAGGTACGAGTGGCAGGAGGAGATTCCCCGGCGGCTCGTATAGGCGAGGGGAGTCCACAGCCTGAGGACCGCGAGGTGTCCGGATATCCCCATCTCTGTGGATAACTTCCGTGGAAATCTTCCTGTGCGTGGTTGAAGTTTCACATTCCACAGCTTTTGCACAGGTGAAGCCGCTGGAAACTGCCGATGTCGTGCGAATTACACGGTTATCCCCAGGGTTGTTCACATATGTGGAATTACACGTCTGTGGTTATCCCCAGCTGTGGAGAAGCGTGTGGATAACTAGGACCAGGGGCTAGTTATCGAAGTCGAGTCTCCAGCTGCCATCGGCGACGATCTCTAGAAACAGCGCGTCCTCCGGAATGTCGACGCGGGAATCGAACATGCCGATTTCATTGATGAGATACTTCCTGTGCTCTTCACTCCAGGCGGAGACTTGGAAGTTCGAACTGCCCGAATGGCGCACGTTAACCGTTGTGGCGTTCAGATCCGCAATCTTCAGCACCGCATCGCCGCCACCCTTAGTTTCCGCGGTCGCCTCGGGGACCTCGGAGAGCGGCTCGATCGTCGCGGTCCACTCGCCCTCGGCGTTGATCTCGAACTTCCCGGCCGGAGGTTCTTGGAAATTCAGCGGCCGAACACCTTCGTAGGAGAAGAAACTGCTGGTGAGGAAGGTGATGTACTCCCCGTCAGGGGTGTAACTCGTGGCCTGGAACAGCCCGCTGTCATCGTGAGTGAAGCGGACGATGGCCGGAGAGGAATCGGGGATCTCGAATTCGACGGTCTCGCTACCGGTGCCTGCTAGTTCGATCGGATCGAAGGATTCCGATTCCTGACCCGGCCCGCGCGAGGGCGCCGGTTGCTTCGCATCGCCACCTTTGGCGCGATCTCGTTCGGTCGGCGCAGGGGCGTTCGCCGATGGGCCATCTCCGCCGGAATCATCGCCGAGGTCGCAACCGCCGAGCACAGCGATGAGGGCAAGGGTGAGGGAACTTGCTGCAATTCGGCCGCGAGTTTTTATACGCATTCCTGAAATGTTATCGGCGAGAACCCACGCGGCAGTACCGGCCGCGCCGCGCGCGGCGCCCGTTATGGGCCCTCGATCGTGCTCTCGTTCAGGGGAAGGAGGGGTTCGAGCCACGGAAACACGTACTCGAACAGCGCGTACACGATCGCGGCGAGGAGGATGAGCACGATGAGAAGCTTCACGATCCACGGGCCGGGAAGTATCCGCCACAGAGCTCCGTACATTACAAGCTCCCTTCCGGAAGGTCAGCGGGTCGCCCGTCATCGGCGTCCGTCCAGTAATCCAGTTCCGCGTGGACGATCCACCGTTCGCGGATCGACCACAGCGGGTGGCAGGTCGTCAGCGTCATCACCGAGGTCGAGGGCTCTTCCTCAGGATCGAACGGATTCGGTGCGAGCACTTCGACCTGGTCGGGATACACGATCCGGTTCGAGGACACCCGGTAGACATAGAAATGGTCTTCGGTGCGCACGATGAGGGGATCGCCGTCCTCCAATTCCTCCACGTAACGGAACGGTTTCCCCTGAGACTGGCGGTGACCGGCGAGGGCGAAATTCCCGATCTCCCCCGGCATCTGAGTCGACGGGTAGTGCCCGACGAAGCCGCCATCAAGGATGTCCATGCCGGTGCCCTCGGCGATCGGCATCCGATAATCCTCCCCCCAGCGGGGCACGTACAGCACCCCGAACTGCCCCTCGCCGAGCGCCACGGGTGCTTCCTCGCGGTTCTCCTCAGCCACATCGGAGGAGACCTCCGGCAGCCCGGATTCGAACTGTTCGATGTGTTCGCTCGCCGCACGCTGGCCGATAACGTCGGTGTAATACACCTGCCACACGACGAACAGCCCGATGAGCACGCCCGCGGTGATGAGGAGTTCGCCGATGAACCCGAGGAGGACGTTCCCCGCGGACGGTCGGGGCCGGGAATGCGTCGTACGGCGCCGATGGCGGGTGGGCAGGGGGTCGGGGTGAGTAAGAGTGCTCATTCAATTCCCTCAGTGCCCGAAGGTCCGGGGTCGGTACCGTCGGGAGCGGGCGGTAGGGAGATCGGCTCCTCCCCGGGCAACGCGGCATAATTCATCGTGATGCTTCCCTCGTCGGCAGCGATGTGTAGATCCTCGATGGTATCCAGGGACCAGCCTAACTGTAGTGCCTCGACATAATCGAGATACGTCAGAATTTGGGGAGAACTCATCAACGAAGAGGTGAGTGCTCGTGGTTCGCCGACGGCGCTGATCTCGTAAGGCGGGGAATACACCGAGCTATCGATGAGGAGAACATTTCCCACGCAGCGGATGGAGGAGCTGCTCGTCACCCGGTGACCCTGGACCGCCATCGCTTCCGCGCCGCCGGCCCATAACGCGTTGATGACGGCTTCAAGGTCCTGCTGGTGCACGATGAGATCATCGAACCCGACCCCATCGGGAAGGGGATCGCGTGCGGGCGCATCCCAGAGTTTGACGACGACGCCCGGGCCCTCCACCGCCACGCGCCCGGCCGCGGTCTCGTCGGCGCCCGTGGGACTCGTGACCGTCTTCTGGTTCTGGATGAGGTCCGTGACCTCGGAACGCAGCTCCTCGACCTCTCTATTGGTCGCATCGAGCCGTTCCCGCTCGAGGTGAACGAGTTCCGCGAGGTTCTCCGGGCGGCGCTCGTCGGGAGAGGTAGCGAACAGGCTCGCGTTCGTGGCGAACATCAGACCCGCGATCAATCCCACCACGCCCGCGCTCCACCCGAGGGTGCGCGAGGGCGAAAACGGGAGCTTTCGCGAGGAGGGGGCCATGGCCCGATTCTACGGTGCCGCGGGTGAGAAAACTTCACGGCCGGTTCGGAGTATCATGGCTGGCGAGTCGTTCAAGGAGTCCACATGCCGAAATCCCGGTCGCGCAAGAAGAAGCAGACCCCTCCACCCGTTTCCCACCAACCCGCGGCGAAGGAAGCCCCGAACCCGCAGTGGTGGGTGCCCGTGATGGTGACCCTGTTCCTTGTCGGGCTGGTGTACATCGTCGTGACCTATCTCTCCGGTTCGCAGTACCCGCTGCCCGGTCTCGGAAACTGGAACCTCGGAGTCGGCTTCGCGATCATCATGGCGGGCTTCATCATGACGATGCGCTGGCGCTGACCGCGCCGCGCATCGCCGCCGGTGAGGATCAGCCCTCGCCGCCCCCATCGCCGTTGCCCGGGCCGTCCTCCTCGTCCTCGGGGGGCGTGGAGGTTTCCGTGTCCGTGGGCTCGGGCTCGTCCGTTTCGGTGGGCTCCGGCTCCGGTTCTGGTTCGGGTTCCTCTTCCGCGATCTCCAGGGTGATCGTCTCGTTCCACGCGAGCAGCCCCTTCTGGGACTGGCTCAGCACTTCGCCCGGTTCGTAATCATCCGGGGAGACGGGCGTGGTGTAGGTGTTGATCTGGATGCCCCGGGGGATCGCCTCCCGCGCGTCGTCCAACTGGTCGCCCACGACGTCGGGAACCTCAACGAGACCCGTCGCGAGGTAGATCGTGATCGTGGCGTCGGGTTTGACGCTCTCGCCATCCTCCGGGGAGGTTCTCGTGACCTCGTCCTTCTCCGTGCCCGCGACGTGTTCGGTCTCCCACACGAAATTCTTGGGATCGAAGCCCTCCCCGATGAGCGCATCCTGGGCCCGGTCCTTCTTGTACCCGGTGACGTCGGGCATCACGAGCGAGTCGGGCCCGGCCGAGAAGGTGACGTTCACGGGGGTTTCTTCCTCCACCATCGTGCCGGAGTCCGGGTCCCATTCCAGAAGCCGCCCCTCCTCGATCTCGTCATCAGCCTTGGGGTCCTGGACCACCATCTCGAGCTGCGACTCATCGAGGATCCGGCGCACCTCATCCTCGGTCATTCCCTGCTCGAGCTCAGGAACGGCCACCTGCTCCGGCTCCTCCACGGGTGGTTCCTTATTGAGCAGCACGTACAGGAGGATCCCCCCACCCACGAGCAGCGCGACGAGGAGGATCCAGATCCACGCCTTCGAACGCTGCGGATCTTCTTCCTCCTCCATCTCATCGATCGCCGGGAAGCCTTCGGTGCCGTTCGCGGCAGCGGCGCCGGAGGGCGGGAAGGGGCTTTGACCGCCGAGTACCTGGGTCGCGGCGACCGGGGCGGCGACCGCGGGGGCATTGACGATTCCCGACCGCGCCGCCGCCTCGAGGTCGGAACGGAACGCCGCGGCCGAGGAGTACCGTTCGTCCCGGTCCTTTGCGAGGGCCTTCATCGCGATCCGATCCAGCGCCTCAGGCACGTCGGGTGCGATGGAGGAGGGCACCGGTGCGTGCTCACCTACGTGTTGGTAGGCGACGGCGACGGCGGAGTCTCCCGTGAAGGGCGGTTTTCCGGTGAGTAGTTCGTACAGCAGGCAGCCGGTGGAGTACAGGTCGGAGCGGGCATCGACCGCTTCGCCGCGCGCCTGCTCGGGCGAGAGGTACTGGGCGGTGCCGACGACCGCCTGCGTTTGCGTCATCGTCGAGGAGGTGTCGGTCAGCACCCGCGCGATACCGAAGTCCATCACTTTGATCGCGCCCGTGGGCGTGAGCATGACGTTCCCGGGTTTGATATCCCGGTGCACGATCCCCGAGTGGTGGGAGTACTCGAGGGCGTTGAGCACGCCGATGGTGATCTCGATCGCCTCATCGATGGGCAGGGCAGCCCCGTCCCGGACGAGGTCCCGGACCGTGTGTCCCTCCACGTACTCCATGATGATGTACGGGATCCGGTACACGGTGCCATCGGCGCCGGTGATCGTCTCCTCACCGGAGTCGTACACGGAGACGATCGAGGGGTGGTTCAGCGACGCCGCGGATTGTGCTTCGCGGCGGAACCGGGCTTGGAAGGTGGGGTCGGACATGAGGTCAGTGCGCAGAGCTTTGATCGCCACCGTCCGGCCG
>CAMXUZ010000348.1 GCA_947251855.1 uncultured Ruaniaceae bacterium | reverse complement strand
AGCCGCCCTCGACGCCGTCCAGGAGCTGGTTGCGCAGGCGGATGTCCGCGAAGGTGCCGCGAATCATGACCTCGTGGTTCCCGCGGCGCGATCCGTAGGAGTTGAAGTCGCGCCGGGCGACCCCGTTCTCGCGCAGGTACTGCCCCGCCGGTGACTGCGGCGCGATCGAACCTGCGGGCGAGATGTGGTCGGTGGTGACCGAGTCGCCGAGTTTCGCGAGCACACGCGCCCCGGAGATGTCCGAGACCGCGTCGGGGGTCATCGTCATTCCTTCGAAGTACGGGGGCTTGCGCACATAGGTGGAGTCCTCGACCCATTCGAAGGTGTCGCCCTCGGGGGTCTGCAGGTTCCGCCAGTGCTCATCGCCGGAGAAGACGTCCGCGTAGTCCTCGGTGAACATCTCCCGGGTGATCGAGGAGTGGATCGTTGCCTGGATCTCCTCGTTCGTGGGCCACACATCCTTGAGGAACACGTCGTTGCCGTCGGTGTCGGTGCCCAGCGGTTCGGCCTCGAAGTCGAAGTCCATCGTTCCCGCGAGGGCGTAGGCGATGACCAGTGGCGGGGAGGCGAGGTAGTTCATCTTCACGTCCGGGTTGATCCGGCCCTCGAAGTTCCGGTTCCCGGAGAGGACCGAGACGACCGAGAGGTCGTGTTCATTGACGACCTGGGAGACCTCCTCCGACAGCGGGCCGGAGTTACCAATGCAGGTGGTGCAGCCATAGCCGACGAGGTGGAAGCCGAGCTTCTCCAGGTACGGCCACAGGTCCGCCTTGTTGTAGTAGTTCGTCACCACCTGCGAACCGGGAGCCATGGAGGTCTTCACCCACGGTTGGGAGGTGAGGCCCTTTTCCACCGCGTTCTTCGCGAGCAGCCCGGCGGCGAGCATGACCTCCGGGTTGGAGGTGTTCGTGCAGGAGGTGATCGAAGCGATCGCGACTCGCCCGTGGTCGAGTTCGTAGGTGTGGCCATCGGCGTCGGTGACGGACACGAGTTTCGAGGGCCGTCCATTCGGCTCGACATCGGAGGTGTGCGGCTTGCCCAGATCGGAGGAGTTGCCGCTCGCTTCGAGCGTCAGTGGATCGGAGGCGGGGAAGGTTCCTTCCAGCTCCTTGTCCACCGGAGACTTCTCGATGCCTTCGCCGTCGACGACGTAGTTGCGTAGGTCCGCGCGGAACTGTTCCTTCGCCCGCGTGACGTCGATGCGGTCCTGCGGGCGCTTGGGTCCCGCGATCGAGGGCACGACGGTGGCGAGGTCGAGTTCGAGGTATTCGGAGAACTCGGGTTCGATGTAGCCTTCTTCGCCGGGGGCGAGCCACATTCCCTGTTCCTTGGCGTAGGCCTCCACGAGGGCGACCTGCTCTTCGCTGCGGCCGGTGAGGCGCAGGTAGTCCAGGGTGACGTTGTCGACGGGGAACATCGCGGCGGTGGATCCGAATTCGGGGCTCATGTTCCCGATCGTTGCGCGGTTGGCGAGGGGAACCTCGCTCACGCCTTCGCCGTAGAACTCCACGAACTTACCCACCACTCCGTGTTCGCGGAGTTTCTCGGTGATCGTGAGCACGACGTCGGTTGCGGTGACGCCCGTGGGGATTTCCCCCTTGAGTTTGAACCCGACGACCTTGGGGATGAGCATCGATACCGGCTGGCCGAGCATCGCGGCTTCCGCTTCGATCCCGCCGACGCCCCAGCCGAGCACCCCCAGGCCGTTGACCATGGTGGTGTGGGAGTCGGTGCCGACGAGGGTGTCGGGGTAGGCGCGGAGCACGCCGCCCACCTCCCGGGTCATCACGACCCGCGCGAGGTACTCGATGTTCACCTGGTGGACGATGCCGGTGCCCGGGGGCACGACCTTGAAGTCGTCGAAGGCGCTCTGGCCCCAACGCAGGAACTGGTAGCGCTCGTGGTTGCGCTGGTATTCCATCTCCACGTTGCGTTCGAACGCATCCGGGCGGCCGAAGACGTCGATCTGCACGGAGTGGTCGATGACCAGTTCGGCGGGGGCGAGCGGGTTGATCGTGCTCGGGTCGCCCCCGAGGTCATCGACGGCTTCCCGCATCGTGGCGAGGTCGACGATGCACGGCACGCCGGTGAAGTCCTGCATGATCACGCGGGCGGGCGTGAACTGGATTTCGGTGGCCGGGGCCGCCTTCGGGTCCCAATTCGCCAGCGCCTTGATGTGTTCGGCGGTGATGTTCGCGCCGTCCTCCGTGCGCAGAAGGTTCTCCGCGAGTACCTTCAGGCTATAAGGGAGCCGCTCTAGGCCGTCGACTGCGCTGAGTCGGTAGATCTCGTAGTCGGTCCCGCCGACTTTGAGAGTGCCTTTCGCGGAAAAGGTATCGATATCACTCACGATCTGTCCTCTTTTCCGTTCATCCAAACTATCTTGATCTCAAGATATCTTATCTTATCACTGGCTGTTCTTCATTCCCCAGCCTAGGGATGTCTGCCACGTTTGTCGCGCGCCCCAGGCGGCGCGCGCGGACCCGGTAGCTGCCCTCGGTCAGCGCGGCGCCGATCGCCCCGACCCCGAGCACGAGCAGCCAGGTGAACGGCGTGGGCACCTGGAGCGCAAAGAAGTCCCGTACGGGGGCGAGGGCCATCATCGTTGCCGATCCGGTCGCCATCACGAGCACTAGGCCACCGCGCCAGATGTTCCACGGCCGCGCGAGGATACCCAGGAGCCACAGTGCCATGACGATGAGAACCATCGTTGCCCCGGTTGAGGCTTGGAGCTCTTGGTCCATCACGTGCAGCGTTCCGTACACGGTGATGACGCCGATTCCCGCGATGATGCCGCACGGGATCGCCAACTGCAGGACCCGGCTGAGGAACCCAGGGCGGTAGCGCTGAGTGGTCGGGGTGAGCGCGAGGAAGAACGCGGGGGTACCGATGGTGAAGGTGCCCACGAGCGTGAGGTGTCGAGGCAGGAACGGGTAGGGCCAGGCGATGATCGCGACGAGGACGGCGAGGAGGACGGCGTAGGTGGTCTTCGTGAGGAACAGCGCGGCCACCCGTTCCATGTTCGCGATCACTCGCCGCCCCTGCCCCACGACCCCGGGGAGCGTTTCGAACTTGTCGTCGAGCAGGACGAGCCGGGCGACCGACTTCGTTGCCGGGGCACCGGATCCCATCGCTATGCCCAGGTCGGCGTCCTTGAGGGCGAGGGCATCATTGACGCCGTCGCCCGTCATCGCCACCGTGCGCCCGGACTTCTGCAGGGTGTGCACGAAGCCGCGTTTCTGTTCGGGCGTCACTCGCCCGAAGACTCGGCCGGTGACGATCTCGGGTGCCGCGCCGTCGGCCGGAAGGCCGCGAGCGTCGATGCCGTCCGCGCCGGTGATCCCGACCGCGCGGGCGATCGCAGCGACGGTTGCGGGGTTGTCACCGGAGACAACTTTCACTTCCACCCCTTGGTCGGTGAAGTACTCCAGGGTGCGGGCCGCATCGGGCCGGATGCGTTCGCGCAGGATGATGAGTGCGGCCAGGCACAAATTGCGCGGAAGGGCGTCGGTATCGTCGTCCTTGATCCGAGGCACCTCGAGGATCGGCACGTACCCCAGAGCGAGCACGCGCGCCCCTCGCCGCGCCTGTTGCGCGACTGCTTCGGTGACCACCTCGCTGTATTGCCCGTCGGCGAACAGGATATCGGGGGCGCCGAAGTACCAGCCGTGCAGGCCATCACTGTGGGCGCTCCACTTACGCGCGCTGGAGAAGGGGGTGAGCACCTCGAGGTCGGCCTCGGGATGATCGCGCAGACCGGGAAGCATCGCGGACGCGGTTTCGTTCGCCTCCCGCGCGCAGGCGAGAGTCTTGAGCACCCCGTACAGGTCCGGCGCCCCGCCGGGGGACCCGGGCACGAGCTGCCCGCGGGGAACAATTTCCACGAGTTCGATCGTGCCATCGGTGAGGGTGCCGGTCTTATCGAGGCAGAGCGTATCTACTCGCGCGAGCACCTCCACCGCGGGGAGCTCCTGCACGAGCACGGACCTGCGCGCGAGCAGCAGCGCGGCGAGTGCGAAGTTCAGCGAGGTGAGGAGCACGAGACCCTCGGGGACCATCCCAACGATTCCGGCGACGGCTTGGACGAGGGCCTCGCGCCACAGTCCCTCGGTGAAGGCGACCTGAAACCCACCGACGTTTCGAATCTGGCTCCAGAACAGTAACAGCGCGATCGGGACGATGATCCAGGAGATGACGACGAGGATGCGGTTGATCGCGTTACGTAATTCCGAGCCGACGAGCGAGAAGGTTTTCGCCTCGGCGGTCACCCGCTGGGCGTAGCTATCCGCCCCGACCCGGGTCACCCGGTAGCTCGCCTGGCCGGCCACGACCATCGCTCCGGAGAGGATCTCATCGCCGTCCGCCTTACGAATGGGATTGCTCTCCCCGGTGAGCATCGACTCATCGACTTCGAGTCCGGCAGAGATGATCACCTCGCCGTCGGCGGGGATCTGTTCGCCGGTGGTGAGCAGGACGAGGTCGTCGACGACGAGATCCGCGGAGTCGACTTTGATGATCTCCCCGTCGCGCCGGACAGCGTTCTTCGCTCGGTCAAGAATCGCGAGCCGGTCCAGGGTCCGCTTCGCCCGATATTCGGTGAATGTTCCAATCAATAGGTTGGTGAGGACCACGAACCCGAACACCGCATCGCGCAACGAACCGACGAGAAGGACGATCGCCAACGCGGTTCCAAGCATGGCGTTGAAGAGGGTGAACAGGTTCCCTCGGAGGATGTCCCACAGGCTTCGCGACGGAGCGTCATCGACGTAATTCGTCTGCCCGTTCTCGGCGCGGCAGGCGACTTCAGCGCTCGTGAGGCCTTCGTACGTCGTCACAATTCAAAAGTATCCCGCAGCCCGCTCCCACGCGTGGGCCGATTCAGGATCCCGTTCCTGTCTGCGGGCGGAGCACCGCGAGGGACTCGATGTGGTGGGTGTGGGGGAACAGGTCGTAGCTGTCGATCCGCTCGGCGGTATACCCGCCTTCGGAAGCGAACGCGAGATCGCGTGCGAGTGCGGCGGGGTCGCAGGAGACGTAGACGATTCGCTCCGGTTTTCGCGCGAGCACCTCGGCGATGACTCCCTTGCGCGCACCGACGCGGGGCGGGTCGAGCACGACCACGTCGGCCCGTTCGGGGATCTCCCCCGAGGCGAGCACGCGCTCGACATCTCCCCGGTGCAGGTGGATGTTGCTGTGACCTTCGGCGTTGATCCGCGCATTCGCGACCGCCCGGCGATCACCCTCCACGGCGTGCACGCGCCCGCTCGCCCCGGCAGCCGCGGCGAGGGGAACGGAGAAGAGTCCGGTTCCGGAGAACAGGTCGAGCACCGTTGCCCCCTGGACGTGCCCGACGGCGTTCTGGACGGCCGCGAGGAGGGTTTCGGGGGCGCGGTGGTGCGCCTGCCAGAATCCACCGGCGTCGACGAGGTATTCGACCCCCCCGGCCCGTTCCCACACCGCCCCGGGATGGCCCGGCGGCGGGACGCCGTCGATGAGGGCGACCGGGG
>CAMXUZ010000347.1 GCA_947251855.1 uncultured Ruaniaceae bacterium | reverse complement strand
CGGCCCTGACAGGTGGGGCAGGTGGTCGGGTGGGTGCCCGGGCGGGTGCAGGTACCCTGGCACACCTCGCACAGCACGGCGGTGTCGACCTCGATGTCCTTGGAGACGCCGAAGGTGACCTCGTCGAGGGTGAGGGTCAGGCGTACGAGCGCGTCCTGGCCCCGGCGGGTACGCGAGGCGGGCCCGCGGGTGGTGCCCCCACCGGCGGCCGCGGCGAAGAAGTCGAACATGTCGGAGAAGCCGAATCCGGCGCCGTAGCCGCCTTCGCCGCCGCCCATGTCGTACTGCTGGCGCTTCTCAGGGTTGGAGAGCACCTCGTGGGCGCGGGTGATTTCCTTGAACCGATCCTCGGCTTCCGGCCCGGCGATGTCCGGGTGGTTCTGGCGCGCGAGTTTCCGGTAGGCGCGTTTGATTTCCTCGGTGGTCGCGTCGCGGGAAACACCCAGGATCTCGTAGTAGTCGCTCACATTAGTCCTTCGATTTAGCCAAGGGTTCTTGAAAGATATCGGGAGACGGCGTGCACCGCCGCCATCGTCGTTGCGTAGTCCATCCGGGTGGGGCCCAGCACGCCCAGTTGACCGAGCACGCCGGTGGAATCGTCGCCGTACCTGCCGGCGATCACCGAGGTCTCCATGAGTTCATCTGTTTGGGTTTCCGAACCGATCCGTACCGCTAGCGAGCCCCCGGCATCCATTTCTGCCAGCAGGCGCAGGAGCACCGCCTGTTCTTCGAGCGCCTCTAACACTGGGGTGATTGTACGGGAAAAGTCAATGTCCAGGCGCGCGAGGTTCGCGGTCCCGGCGAGGACGATCCGTTCTTCCACGTCCTCCTGCAGCGCCTCGATGACGGCGGTCACGATCCGGTGCACGATGTCGTGGTCGGCGGGCGGGAACGCCTCGGTGATCTCGGCGAGATCCTCAGCGAGTTCGGGCATCCGTCGGCCCACGCCCGCGGCGTTGATCCGCGCGCGCAGCTCCGCGATGAGTTCGTCGGTGAGTTCCTCGCTCCGCTCAACGCTGCGTTGTTCCACCCGTCCACTGTCGGAAATGATGATGAGGAGCACCCGCGTGGTCGATGCAGCCACGAGTTCCACGTGCCGCAGCGAGGATCGGCGCAGGGTCGGATATTTCACCACAGCTACCTGGTGGGTGAGTTGGGCGAGGAGGCGTACGGTCCGTTCGAGGGTGTCATCGAGGTCGATGCCCCCACCGACGAATTGTGCGATCGCTTTCCGCTCGGCCGCCGACAGCGGCTTGCGCAGCACGTCGAGTTGGTCGACGAAGAGTCGATATCCCGCGTCCGTGGGGATCCTCCCCGCGGAGGTGTGGGGCTGGGCGATGAGGCCCGCCTCCTCTAACGCGGCCATGTCGTTGCGGATCGTGGCGGGCGAGACCCCCAAGTGGTGCCGGGTGGCGATGGACTGCGAACCCACCGGTTCGCGGGTGTGGACGTAATCGTGCACGATCGCGCGGAGCACTTCAATCTGGCGATCGCCGGTCATCAGTACCCCTCCTCACTATCAGCACTCTAACAACCTGAGTGCTAATTGTACGCGCAGCAATTGGCCTTCGGGTGGCGCCTGTGCGTAACCTCACGTAGGTGAACGATCGTTATGGCTTCGACGTGTTATCCGACGACCCGCACCGGCAGGGTAAACCCACGACGGCCGACCTTCCCGTTGCTCGCGGGCTCGTGATCGAGGACGTCGAATCCGGCTACGTCGGTGAGGTGACCGGGCTGGAGAACTCCGGCGGGCAGATCCTCATGGAGCTCACCGATCGATGGGGAGCGACGCGGATGTTCCCCCTCGGTCCGGGATACTGGGTCGAAGGGAAACCGGTGAACCTGCTGCCCCCAGTGCGGCGGTCACAGGCCGCGCCTCGACGCACCGCGAGCGGCTCTCGGGCGGTCACCCATCAGGCCCGTACCGCGCGCGCCTCCCGGATCTGGGTGGAAGGGCGCCACGACGCCGAACTCGTGGAAAAGGTGTGGGGAGACGACCTGCGCTACGAGGGCGTCGTCGTCGAATACCTTGAAGGAATCGATAACCTCGCCGAGCGGTTGGGCGAGTTCGAGCCTGGCCCCACTCGCCGGGTGGGGGTGCTCGTTGACCACCTCGTGCCGGGTTCCAAGGAGGCGCGGATCGCCGACGATATTCACCGCCGCTTCCCCGGGGTGCTCGTGCTCGGCCATCCCTATGTCGACGTCTGGCAAGCAGTCAAGCCAGGGCGGATCGGGCTCGCCGAGTGGCCCCGCGTTCCGCGCGGCATCGACATCAAGGTCGGTACGCTGCAAGCGCTGGGCTGGCCGAACCGGGACCAGGCTGACATCGCGGCAGCGTGGAAGCGCATCCTCGGCCGCGTGCGGGATTTCCGAGATTTGGAGCCGAGCCTGCTGGGCAGGGTGGAGGAACTCGTCGATTTCGTCACCGAACCGGGGGTCGAATAACGCGAATGGCGGGGCGGCCCTTCGGCCAGCCCCGCCATGTGCGGTGATCAGTAGTTAGCTGACTTTGAAGTCCTGGGGAATCTCGCCCAGGGTGCGGTAGAAGGTGGCGATCGCGAGGATCGACACGGGCCCCGCGACGAACACGCCCACCCCGCACAGGGCGCTGCCGACCGCGACGGCGACGATGACCAGGACGTAGAGGATCGCCGACTGGGCGAAGTTGCTCAGGAACAACTTCGCACTGCCCACGATCGCGTCCCAGAAGCCCAGGTTGCGGTCGACGATGAGGAACATCCCGAACACCGTGAGCGCGCCGACGATGATCGAGCCGATTCCGGTGAATGCGAGCAGCCCGTTCGCCACCCCGACGACGAGCCCGTAGAGAAGCACTTGGCCGACGTTGCGGAACTTGAAGAAGTCGCCGATCGCGACGGACCCCGTGTCATGGGCTTTGAGCGCGGCGTTGACGAAGCCTGCCTGGGCAAGCATCGCGAGCACGACCATGACGAGTACGAGGATGAAGACGCCGAAGAAGCCGAGGCTGCCGAGCGCGAGTACCATCCCCTGGCTCCGAGCGCCTGCGCCGAGTGCGGGCAGGAGGATCACACCGAACATCAACGCGTAGACGAGGACGAAGGCGAGGCCCCACAGGAGCATCCCGATGAGGAACGGGCCGACGTTCTTCGTGAAGAGTTCCCAGCCACGCTTGAAGGCATTAACCCCGGGTGAGTCCGACCCGCCTCCACCCTGCGGCGGAGGTGGCGGTGGGGTCTGCCCCCCGTACTGCCCGCCCGAAGGCGGGGTGTAGCCGCCACCGGGTGGTGGAGGTGGCGGGGGTGTCTGCCCTCCTGAGGGTGGGGGCGGCGGAGGCGT
>CAMXUZ010000346.1 GCA_947251855.1 uncultured Ruaniaceae bacterium | reverse complement strand
CCGGGCTCACCCGCTGGAGCTCCCCGTCGGCGTCGAGAAGGATCGAGGTGAGCGGCAACGCCCCGAGGATCGCGGCGACGTCGCTATCGGTGTCCGCCCCCGCTCCCTCGGGCGGCGCGGGACGTTGCGCGCGTTCGCTGAGACGGTAGGCGAGGAGCCCGCTCGTCGCGACGAGCAGCCCCAACAACCCAGCGATGAGGAAGTCTGTGTGCACACCGGTAACCTTACGCGCCAGAGGCGCGGGCTGCGGGCGGGACCGGGGCGCTACCCCCACTGTTCACCCGGTGGGCGCCTGATGTTAACTCCCGCGTCATCCCCGTGTGCGAGGTTGGGAACCAAACAGAAAGGTACCCCCGTGCGCAAAGTCTTCACCTCAGAACTCTCCCACATCGGTGAGGATCTCACCGCGATGAGCAAGCAGGTCCACACGGCGATCACCACCGCCTCACAGGCGTTGCTTCGCAGCGACCTCACCCTGGCTCAACAGGTGATCGCCGCGGACGACGCGATCGACGCCGCCCAGATCGAGCTCGATGAGCGCTGCGTGATGGTCCTCGCCCGGCAGCAGCCCGTGGCGTTCGACCTTCGGCTCGTCGTCACCGCCCTGCGGATGAGCGGCTCGCTCGAGCGCATGGGGGACCTCGCTCGGCACATCGCGCAGACCGCCCGGCGTCGCGCCCCGGCCGCGGCGTTCCCGGAGGAGGCCCGCGAACTGTTCACCGATTTCGCTGCCGCCTCCGAACGCGTAGCAACCCGGCTGATCGAGGTGCTCACCAGCCACGACCTCGAGCTCGCGCTGAGTCTGGAGGCCGACGACGACGCCCTGGACGAACTGCATCGCCGCGCCCTGAGCATGACGCAGGCCGCGCCGTGGTCCGGCACCGCCCACCACACCGTCGACGTCACCCTCCTCGCCCGGTTCTACGAACGGTTCGGCGACCATGCCGTGACGATCTCGCAGCGGATGCAGTACCTTCTCACCGGCTCTTCCGACTCCCCGGCCGCCCTCATCGGGTGAACACACCATCGCAGCGAGCAGCGGTGGGGATGAGAGCGGCGCCGTGACCTCTCGTCACGGCGCCACAGGAACGAAACGGATTCCTACTTACCTTGAGCGGCGACCGCCGCGATCGCGTCCTTGGCAGCATCGGGATCGAGGTAGGTCCCCCCGGCAATGGTCGGGGCGAAACTCTCATCGAGTTCGTACCGCAGCGGGATCCCCGTAGGCACATTCAGCCCCGTAATGGTCTGCTCATCCAACCCATCCAGGTGCTTGATCAACGCCCGCAAGGAGTTCCCATGCGCAGCAACCAACACGACCTTACCCGCCTGCAGATCCGGCACGATCGCCTCCTGCCAGTACGGCAACAACCGCTCCAGAACATCCTTGAGGCACTCCGAACGGGGAATCGGCTGCCCGGCGTAACGCGGATCGGCATCCTGAGAGAACTGCGAACCAAGCTCGATCTCCGGCGGCGGAGTGTCATACGAGCGCCGCCAGAGCATGAACTGCTCCTCACCGTACTGACCCCGGGTCTGCTTCTTATCCAACCCCTGCAACGCCCCATAGTGCCGCTCATTCAGCCGCCAATCCCGCTTGACCGGAATCCAATGGCGATCAGCGGCATCCAAGGCAAGGTTAGCCGTGTTGATCGCCCGGCGCAGGAGCGAGGTATGCACCACATCCGGCAACAACCCCTCCTCCTTCATCAACTTCCCACCGCGGATCGCCTCCGCCGTGCCCTTCTCCGACAAGGGCACATCCACCCAACCGGTAAAAAGATTCTTTGCGTTCCATTCGCTCTCGCCATGGCGAAGCAATATCAGCGTGCTCATAACTACAGTCTAGAACTCCTTTTTTGATTCAGATGAACGCCGCTATTCGTCCTCGTAACGGGAAGCGGCCGATGGGCACCAAGATCTTCTCATGGCCCGGGTATGTTCCACCGCCCTCTCGGGCGTCCAACATCCTCCCCTCCCGAAAAAGCGGTCTAGAACCTGTTGCGTCAGTTCGGCCGAATACCTTCATGTGCCCGTATCCAACGGCACGAGCCCGACGCGGGCAGAAGGGATTTTTCTGCCCGCACTCGTTACGAGTAGTGCCGCTTCCATAAGCCGTCGTTCAGGCTGTCGGAAGATTCGTACATTCGCGAGGTCACCATGTCCAACCGGTGATAAAGTTCGCGGAGGCGGAGGGTTTCCATGGAGAGCTCGCCATCCAACAGGTTCGCCACATCGTGCTGAAACGCGTTGCGGAGGTTGTTCGCTTCCCTCCTGCACGAGAGGGCATAGCGGCTCGCCTTCTGTGAATCCACGCCGAGCACCTGCACGGCCTTCTGCAGCGCGAGCACGCCGTCGAGCACCGCAGCCAGGAGCGGGATGAATCGTTCCTGGGTCGCGACCTGATACAGGTCGCTCTCGCGCACGAAGTCCCGCATATCGTCCAAGATGTCGTCAACGGACCGGGACAGCCGGTACAGGTCTTCCCGGTCGATCGGGGTGATGAACGTGCCGATGAGAATTCCGACCAGCTTCTTCCGGCTCGCATCCCCCTCGTGTTCGATCGAGGCGATCTCTCGGCGTGCCTCCGGACGAGATGTTTTCCCCTCCGACATCGCGATGGCGAGGCGGGTGCCACGTGCGGTCGCGTCGAGCTGGTCATCAAGCAGCGAGATGACGCGGCGCCCGCGCTTTCCGACGGCCTCGCCCACTCCAGAGCGGACTCCCTTAAAACTTAGTTTCGATAAAATTCTCATGTCAGCAAAAATCCCAATCCATAGCCGGCTAGGAACGTAGCCGGTAACGTGATCAGCCAGGCTCCCAGCATTTTGGAAACGGCTGTCCAGCGGACGCGGTGAGCGCCCTGAGACATCGTGGAACCGACGATCGCCCCGGAGATCGACTGCGTCATGCTCACCGGTGCGCCGAAGGCGGCGCTTGCGAGCACCGCGCTGGAGGCCGCCGCTTGTGAAACTAGGGCATCGATCGCCCCGACCCGCGCCAGTCCCAAGCCGAGCCGGTAGCCGACCTTCCTGATCCGGGAGAACAGTCCGAGCACGAAGAGCACCACGAGGACGAGGCTCGTTGCGAGCCGTGGCAGAACTTCACCGCCGCTGAGGATATCGACCGACGGATACAGGCTCAGGACGGCCACCGCGCCGATGGCGATCATTTTTTGGCCGTCGTTGATCGCGTACGCGAGCGCGAGCAAGAAGAACGCTACGCCCTGCATCGGCTTCATCGTCCTGCTGCTGCTCGCTATCCCACCGAACCGCCTGAGCAGAATGAACCCGAGCGCAGCCAACCCGAATCCCAAGAGTGGGGCGAGGAGCCCGATGATCAGCACGCGAAGCACCATGCGGCCATCGACGCTGGCCCCTCCGCCAAGACCCGCCCCGGTCAATCCCCCCACGAGCGCGAGCGTCAGGCTCGTCGGCAGCCCCACCCGGGTCAGCAGGGTGACCAGCGCAAGTCCCACGCCCGTACCGAGCATGAATATCACAGCGGAATTATCGCTACTGAAGTCGAACAGCCCGCTCACCAACGTCGCCGCTACGTCCGTCGTCAATAACGGTCCGATGAGGACGGCGAGCGTGAGCACGACGACGTGCTTGCCTACTCCGTTATCCGCGACTCTCGCCGGCACGGCTAGGATCGCCCCGCCGTCATTCGCCCCACTCACATATGCCATGAAAATGGCAAGGAGAATGAGAATGACGGGTAGAATGCTGTCAATCAAAGCGATATTCCTGTCTGCCTTCTATGTAACTCTTTTCAGCTCGTTCATCCATGCAACAACCGGCAACCAGGTCAGCGGGCGATCGCGATCGCTACCCACGCTTTGAGCTGGAATATCGACGCAGGTCCCGTCGACCACGATGACGCGCGAACTCGCTCGATCAAGCGAACGTGGGAGTAAGGACCTGCCGGAACTAGCGGAACCGTTCCGATGCATCAGTGAATGGGAGGCGACGGGCAGTTCTCCTTCTCATCAAGAACCGCCCGTCGCTGCTCACCTCGCGCTAGCTGGTTGCGACGGGCACTGCGCCTTCCGCAACGTTTGAGGCTTCCCGGTACAGTTCCAGGAGCCCGACTCCATCCTCAACCTCTGCGTCCGGCTCGTAGGGCACGGCGAAGGGAGGGTTCTTGGTGCTGCGGGCGTGCATCAAGATGTTTCCGCCGACGCCCGCCCGTCCGCCGCAGGCAACGTCGCGGTCGTAGGTGTCGCCGACGTACCAGCATTCACTGACCGACACCCCGGCAAGCGCTGCCCCGAGTTCGATGATGCCCGGGTTCGGCTTACGGATCCCGACCTCGTCGCTGTACACCTCGTGCTGGAAGTAATCGATGAGGTCGTTGCGCACCAGCCAGCGGCGGTGCACGTCCCCCATCAGGGCGTTGCTGACGATGATGACGGGCACCTCGTCCTCCTGAGCAGTCACGAGCAGTTCATGCATGCCGTTGCGAAGCACGCGCTCGGAGACATATTCACCCAGGTCCAGGCACAGCCGTTTGGCATTGTCGTACAGATAGTCGCGGACGTCCTGTGGCCAGTCCGCCGCCACGAAGTCCACCCAGAACGTCTCGTACTGTAGTTCCGGCGGGCTATAAACGCGCGATTGCACGTTCTTCCACCGGGAGGCCGTCTTCCTGCCGCCGACGATGCCTTCTTGGATGCGCTCCAACGGCAGCGCGGTCACGCCGGCCGCCCGGAACTCCTCCTGCAGCTGGGTGGAGAGTTCGTCGAGCCACCCCTCTCGCGGGATCGTCTCGGCGACGACGCCGCCGAAGTCCAGTAGAAGCGCCTTAGGCTTATTCAACATTTTTGCACCTGCTTGTTCCTCGCACACTATTTCCAACATTCACCCGGGGAGCGGTGTCAACTTCAACCCCAAATTGCATCACGTCAACCATCGACTCTCTATGCTTTGCCTGCCAGCGTGGACAGACGTTGCACCTCACCGCCCAGCGGTTCGTATGGGTTCTTGCTGCCGAACGCGTAGTAATCGACTGCCTCCAGCGGGCTGTCCACTTCCACGCCGCCATCGAAGCTGCGGAAGGTGCCGCCGGCCTTCTCCAAGATGAACGCGCCTGCGGCGACGTCCCATGGGCTGGTGGAGAACCCGAACGTCGCATCGGCCCACCCCGAGGCGACGTAGGCAAGGTTCAGCGCGCCGCTCCCCAGGTTCCTCGATGCTTGGAAGCTCTTCGTGAGCTTCTTGCTCGTTTCGAAGACCTTGTCTCCCAACAGATCGAGATCCTTCACGTTGGGGAAGCTGGAAATCAGGGTCGCCTCCAGCGGGTCATCGGGCGAATCGACCTTGAGCGGTTCGTCGTTGAGGAGCGCCCCGTGTTCGTCCGCACTGAACAGCAGGTTCTCCACGGGGTTGTAGATCACGCCCGCGACGAGCCGGCCCTCGACGCTCACGCCGATCGAGATGCACCAGAAGGGGATCCCGGCAGCGAAATTGGAGGTGCCGTCGATCGGGTCGATCACCCAGGTCGGATCCTCACCCCCGTGCTCGCCGCCCTCTTCGCCGACAATCCTCGAGTCGGGGAAGTCCCTCTTGATCTCCTCGATGATGAGTTCTTCCGCCGCCCGATCGTAGAACGTGACGATATCGTGCGCATCCCGCTTGAACTCTTTGTCTATTGCCCGGCGAAACCCCTTCATCACCATGGCGCGGGCGGCAATTGCAGCTCGAATCGCTGTCAATCGATAACTTGTCGAGTTACTCATAACTCCCTTTCACAGATTTCTCATCAGTGTTGTATTTTTCATTTGAAGATCGAGGCATTTATCCAGTAACCGAGGCAAGTGCGATCTGTTTGAGAGCCACAAAGCGCCGATCTCGGTGAGTCGCACGGCGACGCTGTTAGCGGCCGGCGTACACCTACGGCAACTCGGTCGGCACCAGCGCGTGCCCCTCAGGCTGCGCGGGCTCTGCCGGTCGTTGCCGTAGGTGTACCTGCATTGCTATCGGGCGAAGCCCACCCAGAAGTCCTGCCAATCCTGAGTCATCTCGTAGTCAGAGTCGGAGTGGTCGGAGTCTTCGAACAGAAGGTCCTCCCATACGCTCTCGACGTCGCTCGGGTCGGTGGGGTCGATCGGGACCGTGTCGTTGGTGGAGACCTTACCGTCGGCGGTCTGGGAGGCCATTCCTTCCTCGGTGAACAGGAAGTGGACGAACAGTTTCGCCGCATTCGGGTTGCTCGTACCGGTGGCGATCACCGGTGCCTTGCCGTACACGTGGCCCACCCAGGGTTCGAGACCTTCGCACACGGTCAGGTGATAGCCTTCGGATTCGTTCTGGCGGTACTTCGCGCTTGCGATCAGCCCGACGAACGGGTCATCCAAGCCCGGGGCACCGATCGGGGCGGTCGCATCAGAACTGGACTTCGTCACCAGCGGGTCGTTCTCCGCCAGCCGCTTCACCCATTCCGCCGTGGCCGTCTCCTCCTCCGTCACCAGCTCTTCGCCATAGAGGTCCTCGTACGCCTCGTGCATGAGCTCATCGTTCGCCGCCATCTCGTTGAACATGTAGGTGACAGCGGTCTTGAGTTCCGGGTCCTGGAGGCTGACCTTGCCGTGCCATTCCTCCTCGGTGACCTCCCAGAGGTTCGAGATCGGGCACGAGTCGTAGACATCTCCATTGTATGTCCACACGTTCGGGTCGAGCGCATTGACGGCTGGGTCCTGATAGCCCTCGTCCACGTCTTCGGCCATGTCCGGAGGGAACCAGGTTGCTGCGACCCCCGTCGGCAAGAGTTCGGCCACAACCGTTGGCACGTCGGCGACGAACGAGACGTCCGTCTTCACGTTCCCCGCTTGCGATTCGCGGATGAGCACCTCGATCTGCTCATAGGCCTTCATCTTCTCCCCCACGGCTTCGATGCCGTATTTCTCGGTGAAGGCCTCGGCTGCATCTTTGATCCGGCCCGTCGAGTCGGCGACGACGATCGGCCCTTCTTCCTGCGCAGCTTCGATCAATTCCTCGAGGGAGTAGTCCTCGTCAGATCCCAAGACGTCCTCGCCGGCAGCGGCTTCCCCGCCGCCCCCCGAGTCGGGCGCTGAGGAGGGGGAGCAGCCTAGGAGCAACACTGCACTTCCTAGTATCCCCACCAACGGTCGGACGGTTTTCCTTCTCTTAATCGAATGTGACATCGCTGTCTTCTCCTTTTTCAGATTGAGCACTGGCTCAAGGTCAGATTTAAACGGCGGCGAGTGCGCTCAAATTAACGCCGCTGGAATCAAACATTTTCAGGTTGTCTAGCCGAACGCTCGCATACGCGTCGGTGTCGGGTTTCAAGCCGTTGATATTCTGGGCTACCGCGAAAAGCTTCCCGTACTTGGTGCTCAATTCGATGATCCAGTTCCCTCCCGTAGGAAGAACCGCATCGATCCGGCAGTTCACTGTTAAGGCATCGCTCCTCCCCTCGTTCGGAGAGTAGGAGACGGTGATGTCTTCAGGCCGGATCCCCACCGTCGCAGCGGCCTGATCACCTCCGAGACCACTCAACCGCTGCGTGATCGGACTATCGATCTCGGCGCTCGTGAGCGACGGGGCCTCCAACAGGTTGATCGGCGGGTTCCCGACGAACTCGGCGATGTACTGGTTGCTCGGGTTCTCGTAGATGTTCACCGGAGTGTCGACCTGTTGGAGCTCTCCTTCATTGAGGACGGCGATACGCGTGGCCAGCGTCATCGCCTCCCATTGGTCGTGGGTGACGAACACAACGGTGGTATTGAACTCCTCGTGAATTCGTTTGAGTTCCGTCCGCATCTCCAGGCGCAGCCGGGCGTCGAGGTTCGACAAGGGCTCGTCGAGGAGAAGGATCTCCGGGTTGATCGCGAGCATTCGGGCGAGGGCGACGCGTTGTTGCTGACCGCCGGACAACTCCGAGGGGTACCGTTTCGCGTACGCCGAGATCCCGAGCTTCTCCATCGTCTCCCCGACCCGTTGGCGCCGTTCCTCCTGCGGGATCTTCTTGAGCTTCAGCCCGAAGTCGACGTTGTCGTAGACGGTGAGGTGGGGCCACAGTGCGTAGCTCTGGAACACGAGCCCGAGCCTGCGGTGCTCCGGCGGTACGAAGATCCCGTCCTCGACCGAGTCCACGACCCGATCGCCGATCCGGATCGTTCCCCGGGTGGGGTTCTCGAGTCCGCAGATCATCCGCAGCGTCGTGGTCTTCCCACAACCCGAGGGACCGAGGAGGCACATGAAATCGCCGTCCTCAATGGTCAGATTGAGGTCGTCGACGGCGTTCGGGGTGCCGCCGCCATAGTTTTTCGTGATGTTC
The DNA here is from genome assembly GCA_947251855.1 of uncultured Ruaniaceae bacterium. The sequence goes on along the minus strand of CAMXUZ010000346.1, from coordinate 2,314 downwards.
TGAAGTTCGATCGAAGGCATATCAGCCACCTAACCCTTCTGCGAGGTTGCTCTTTGTTAGTTTTTGTCCGAGTAGCGTGCCGGTAAGGGCGAGGATGGCGATCATCAATACGACGGCGTTGGCGGCCTGGTCGTATCCGTAATCAACGAGGTTCAAGGAATACGTCGCTAACACGTCGGTGCCCGGCGTCGCCAGCAGGACCACCAGGCTCAGGCCTTTGATCCCAGAGATGAACGGCAGCAGCACCCCCGTGCTCAGCGCACTCTTTTGGATCGGGACGACGATGCTTGCCATCCGGCGCCACCATCCCGCTCCGAGCACCTTCGCGGCTTCCTCCGGGTCGTTACCCAGTTGCATCATCGCCGAGATACCGGCGCGCGACGCGTAGGGCATCTGGTCGGCGATGTAGGCGAGCAGCAAGAGGAGACCGGTGCCGTACAGGGCAGGTATCGGTCCGCGTTGGACGGCGAACAACGAAAGCATCGCCGCGGCGAACGCGATCCCGGGCACCAGGTAGGGGAAGAACGCGACTTGTCGTACATATTGGGAGAGGAACTTCACGGGCGTTCTCACGACGACGTAGCCGACGAGTAGCCCGAGGATCCCCGCGACGATCGCTGCGAGCCCCACGATCCACAGCGTGTTCCAGGCTGCCTCCCAGAACGCCGGAGTGACCAGTACCCCGGTTTCGAGGGCGATCGTGTCGAGGTTCGTGCCGATCCAGAACTCCGAGGTGAAGTTCGAGAGCGAGAAGTCGGCCGGTTTTCGCATCACGGTCGAGAGGAACAGCACCGACATCGGCAGCACGGCACCGACGGCGAACACGGTCAGGGCGGCGCCGAACGCGGGAATGCGCATCTTGCCCAGGTCGCGCAGCCGGCTCATACTTCCCTTCGATCCGACCGTGACGAAGCGTTTGCCTTCCCGCAGCATCCTCGCGTCGACGAGCAACGCGAGCGCACCAATGATGACGATCACGCCGGCAAGCACGGCACCCGCCCCGGTGTTGCGGGACTGGATGTTCGCGTACAACGAGGTGGCGAGCACGTGGTAATTACCGGGGACGCCCAGGACGTAGGCGACACCGAACTCTCCTAGCCCCTTGGCGAAGATCAAGATGCTCGCAGACACCAGCGAGGGCTTCATCAGCGGCAGGATGATTTTACGGTTGACCGTCTTTCGGTCCGCCCCCAGGATTCGGGCGGAGTCCTCTAGCTGTGAGTCGAACCGCTTGAGAGCATTACCGAAAAGAAGAATGACGAACGGTGAATAGTGCAACGCCAAGGTGACGATGATCGGCAACGCGCCGTAGGAGAGCCAGTCCGGAGGATTGATCCCGATCGATTCGAGCCAGCCGTAGGTTCCACCCATCTTCCGGTTCTTGAACACCGTGGTCCAGGCGAGCGCGAACGTCCACGCAGGGAGCATGTAGGGGACGATCAGCGCCGTGGCGAGCCATTTGCGGCCCCAGATGTTCGTCCGGCTCAGGAACCATGCCATCGACCCACCGACGATGAGCGCGATGATGATCGCGCCGAAGGAGATCGTCAGCGTGTTCAGGAGCGGCTTCCAAAGGGTTTTCGAAGCGGCGTCAGAGGCGAAGATCCGCAGTATGTAATACGGAGTGAAGGAGCCGACGGGCTGGCCGGCTCGGTGCTCGTCGCCGTACTGCACCCGAAACGCGTCACTGAGCAGGCTGATGATCGGCAGGACAATAAGGTAGGTGAACAGCAGAGCCGTCAGGATTCCTACCGCAGTCGTAGGCTCCTTAGCAATGCGAAGCAATTTATATTTTATTCGCCCCTTCAAGGCGGGGGCGGATTCGCTCCGATTCACGTCATTGTCGACTTTCGTCATAGTTTTCCAATTTTATTTGACCGTTGCTGTCTTCTCTTCGCTGATATTCAGGACCCTTGAGCGGCTCAACAGGAGAACAGAGCCGCTGCGTCGGCGGGTTGATCCCTAACGCCGACCGCTCCTCACAGGGAGATTCGTTCTAGTCACGTTGCCTCCGTAACGGCACCTATCAACAGGGCGGCCACCAAATCGACACCTCGGCGCGAGTCCCCATCCTCAGGGATCCGACCGGGCGTGCGATGATTCGCCAATGAATGCATGTACATATGTTAGACCATATGGACTTAGGTTTCAAACCTCTCGGCGGAAGCTTTTATCGCGCCCCTACGATGCCCACCAGACCGATATTAACCGCACCGTCCCGCGGCACATGGCTGCGTCAGCGCGCGCCGGAGCCGCCTCGCCGGCGCGGGTTTGCGCACAGCCCCACCTCGAGGACCGCCTCGCACAGGAGGCC
>CAMXUZ010000345.1 GCA_947251855.1 uncultured Ruaniaceae bacterium | reverse complement strand
GATCGTTCTTGCCCTCGTCGTCATCCTCTTCGATCTCGATGTCGGGCTTCGGTGTGGTCTCTTCAGGCTCCGGAGTTTCCTCGTCGGTTTCTGCATCCTCTTCCGGCTCGGGGGAGTCTTCCGGCGACGGCGTTTCGGACGGGTCCGGGGCTTCGGTCTCTCCCTCGTCCGGCTCAGGGGATTCGGACTCGGACGGGTCGGGCTCGTCCGGGTCAGGAGTCTTCGTATCCTCCGGCGTCGGCTCGGCCGGGGGCGTCGCCGCCCCGAAGATCAGCCGCCCGAGTGATGTGCCTTTACCCGGGACGACTCCGGGCTGGGTGTGGATCTCCAGGTGTAGGTGGGGCCCGGTGGAATTACCGTTCGTGCCCACCTCCGCGATGATCTCGCCCGCGCGAACCTCCTGGTCGGCCTCAACGAACACGCCGTCGGGATACATGTGCACATACCAGGAGGAGAACTCGACCCCATCGACCTCGTGGTCGATGATGACGAGTTCGGAGGAACGTCCCGCCCGTCCGGGCCCGGCGTAGCTCACGGTTCCGTTCGCGACCGCGTGAATGGGCGTGCTCATCGGTGCTGCAAGATCAACCCCTGCATGCAGGCCGCCACTTCCCGTGATCGGGTGGGTCCGCATTCCATAGTTGGAACTGATCCGAAACACTCCCGGTGGGAGCGGGGAAGAGATGCATACGGGGCCGTCGCCCGGGTCAGTGAGCTCGGCCTGGCCGGTGGCTAGGTCGACGAATGGGTCGGCATCGTCGCCGACGGTGATCCCAGGCTGCACCTCGAGTCGATCCGGCTGGGAGCGGGAAGCAGCGGAGCTTCGGTTCGACTCCTCGATGGAGGTGAACGCCGGTTGCGGCGATCCCACCCCTGCGATGTTGAGTGCTGCAACGAGGGCACCTGCGCTGAGGAGCACAGCGCCATGACGTATGAAAGCGCGCCAGCGGCCGTGACGTTCTGGCCCCATTCCACCTCCTTGGCAAGGATTGAGATTCTACTTCAAGAACGTGAACTTCAGCGAGGGAATGAAGGAAACAGTTTGGTAAGCACAAACCCACCGCCACAATGGCGGTGGGTGAGCTGCGTTGATTAGGCGTTTGGACGCTTGCCGCGGTTCGCAGGGTTCTTGCGACGGGCTTTGCGTTTACGTGCACGTTTGCTCACGGTGCCTCCTTCTGACTCGCCTCCAATTGTCGCACATATTGCACAAGCAGTGGCAGATCTGGCCACGAGCGGAATCCGGGAAATGCGCCTAGGGTGGGCAGATGCGGTGCATCTATGTCGATTCCTTCTCCTCCAGCGACCTCGAGGGTCTCAAAGTCGGAGACCTTTCCCCCAGGTACCCTGCCGCGCAGGCGGCCGCGGACCCCGATCCCACGGCGTGGGTGCGGGTGCGCCTGCGGGCAGCATCGTTGAATCACCACGACCTATGGAGCCTGCGGGGAGTCGGTCTTCCCGAGTCGGCGCTGCCGATGGTGCTCGGCACGGACGCGGCGGGGACCACCGAGGACGGCCGGGACGTCATCGTGCACTCGGTGATCTCCTCACCCACGTGGGCGGGGCCCGAGACCCTTGATCCCGATCGGACACTCCTTTCGGAGAAGTACCCCGGGACGTTCGCCGAAGAGATCTGGGTGCCCGCACGGAACCTTGTGGACAAGCCAGGCGAGCTCACCTTCGCCGAAGCGGCGTGCCTGCCGACCGCCTACCTCACCGCCTACAACCTTCTGTTCGCCTCGGCCAACCTCGAAGCGGGCCAGCGGGTACTCATCCAAGGAGCAACCGGTGGGGTAGCGACCGCGGCGACGATGCTCGCACGCGCCGCGGGCGCGCACGTGACTGTGACGAGCCGGTCGGAACAGAACTTTGCCCATGCCCGCGACGTCGGTGCCCACGAGGTCGTCCTCAGCGGTGAGCGAATCCGCCCGGTGGATGCGGTGATCGAGACCGTGGGAGCAGCGACGTGGGGGCACTCGCTGAGGAGCCTCAAACCGGGCGGTGTCGTCGCCGTAGCGGGTGCGACGACGGGGCCGGATCCGAGCGCGGATCTGGCGCGGGTGTTCTTTCGGAACCTGCGGATCGTGGGGACGACCATGGGGACCCGCTCGCAACTCCAAAGGCTCGTTGACTTCCTCCTCGCCGCCGCGCTTCGGCCGAGGATCCACGCGGAGTTCGACTTTGATTCCGATGCTGAGGTCCGCCGCGCGTTCGAAGAATTCGACTCCGGAGAGGTCATCGGCAAGGCCGTCCTTGTGCGGAGCTGAGCTATTCGCGCGGTCCGAGCCCGACCCAGTCGTGCCAGCCATTGTGCAATACGAGCCAGGCGAGCAGCCCGTAACCGGCCTGACCCGGTAGCACGCCGTTGCCCGCGGTGATATCCGAATGCCACTGCTCATGATTGCGCAGCGGCTCGAAGGTCTCCGCGTACGGGATCCGGCGGCGCCCGCAGACATCGGCGAACGCGGCAGAGAGCTCCTCCTGGGCCGCTGGGTCGAGATCGGAACGCGGCGGGGGGCCGACGACGAACGTCGAAACGGAGGAGTTGCCCGCGTCGTCGAGGATGTTCGCGAGGTTGAGGCGGCTGCGCGCGAGCGAAACCCCTTCGACGAGGTCGTGGGCGCCCAGCGCGACGACGAGGAGGTCGCCCTCGCCGGAGAAACGGAGCCGGCACTCGCCCGCCCAACGCGCCCCGAGCTCCGTCGTCGTCTCCTGTGGCACGGCGAGGGTGTAAGCAGGGGGAGGCTCGGCCGTGCGGGCGACGACGCGACCCACCCAGCCCATGCCGCGGGCATCGCCGATACCCGCGACGAGCTCATCTCCGATGACGCAGAGAGTCACTTAGCGAATGCCTTCGTCAACAATTCCTCCTGCTCGAGCTTGTGCAGCGCCATCGTGCCGGCGGACGGGGCGGCCGAGGGGTCCCGCGAGACCACACGGATGCCGCGTTCGGCAACCGCGGGAACCTGTTCGGGAAGGTTCAACGCGAGGTAGCCCCACGGCCCCTGGTTCTCCGGCTCGTCCTGAACCCACACGAGTTCCGCGCCGTTGTACTTGGCGATCTCCGCAGCGATCTCCTCGGCGGGAAGCGGGTAGAGCTCCTCGATCCGCACGAGGGCGAGATCCTGCCGGTCCTGCTTACTGCGCTGGGAGAGCAGGTCGTAGTAGACCCGCCCGGAGCACAGGATGACGCGGGTGACCTGCGCCGGATCGGCAGCAGCGTCGCCGATCACCGGTTGGAAGGTTCCGCTGGTGAAGTCTTCGACCTGAGAGGCCGCTGCACGTAGGCGCAGCAGTTGCTTCGGGCTGAACACGATGAGCGGACGCCGCGGGCGCTGGTAGGCCTGGCGGCGCAGCAGGTGGAAGTGGTTCGCCGGGGTCGAGGGTTGGGCAACGATCATGTTGTTCTCCCCGCACAGCTGCAAGAACCGCTCGATGCGCCCGGAGGAGTGGTCGGGGCCCTGCCCTTCGTAACCGTGCGGCAGGAGCAGCGCGACTGAGGAGCGCTGGCCCCACTTCTGCTCCGCGGAGGAGATGAATTCGTCGATGACCGTCTGGGCGCCGTTGACGAAGTCACCGAACTGGGCTTCCCACAACACGAGCGCGTCCGGGCGCTCAACGGAGTAGCCGTACTCGAAGGCGAGGGCCGCGTACTCGCTCAGGGAGGAGTCGTATGCCCAGAACTTCGCCTGGTCCCGAGACAGGTGCATGAGCGGCGTCCACTCGGAGCCGTCATTGTGATCGTGGAACGTCGCGTGCCGTTGCACGAACGTTCCACGCCGGGAGTCCTGGCCCGCCAGGCGCACCGGCACCCCTTCGAGGAGGAGGGATCCGAAGGCGGCGCGCTCGCCGAAGCCCCAGTCGATGCCGCCTTCCAGCGACATCTTTTGACGCCGCTCCAAGAGCTGCTGCAGCTTGGAGTGGACGGTGAAGCCTTCGGGGGAGTTCGCGTGCGCCGCCCCGATGTGGGCGAGGGTTTCGGGGTCGATCGCCGTCTGCCACCCGACCATGACGCCCGCATCTTCCTGCTGGGAGGCGGGGACCTCGAGGCCCGCGACGGATTCCGATTCCGCATCGGAGGCCGTCCGCGAGCCGGTGAAGATCCGCTCGAGCTCCGATTGGAAGTGCTTGAGCGCTTCCGCGGCTTCCTCTTCGGTGATGTCCCCCCGCCCGACGAGCGCCTCGGAGTACAGGGTCCGCACGGAGGGCTTGTCCTCGATGAGGGAGTACATCACCGGCTGGGTCATCGAAGGATCGTCGCCCTCGTTGTGCCCGCGGCGACGGTAGGAGATGAGGTCGATGACGACGTCGCGGTTGAATTCCTGGCGATAGTCGAAGGCGAGCTTCGCCACGTGGGCAACCGCTTCGGGGTCGTCGCCGTTGACGTGGAAGACGGGCATCTGCATGCCTTTGGCCACGTCGGTGGCGTACATCGTGGAGCGTGAGGCGGCCGGGCCGGTGGTGAACCCGATCTGGTTGTTGATGATGACGTGCACGGTGCCGCCGGTGCGATAGCCGCGCAGCTGGGAGAGGTTCAACGTCTCCGCCACCACGCCTTGACCGATGAACGCGGCATCGCCGTGGATGAGGATGGGCAGCACCGAGAACCCTTCGCCGCCCAGGTCGAGTCGGTCCTGCTTGGCGCGCACGATCCCTTCGAGCACGCCGTTGACCGCTTCCAGGTGCGAGGGGTTGGCAGCGAGATACACCTTGGTCTTCTCCCCGGCGGGGGAGGTGTACGTTCCCTCGGTACCGAGGTGGTACTTCACGTCTCCCGAACCCTGCACCGAGCGGGGGTCTTCATTGCCCTCGAACTCGTTGAAGATCTGACCGTAGGACTTGCCGGCAATATTGGCGAGCACGTTGAGCCGGCCTCGGTGGGCCATGCCGATGGCGACCTCATCGAGGTTCTCCTCCGCGGCCCGCATGAGCACCCTGTCCAGCAGCGGGATGACCGATTCGCTGCCTTCCAGGGAGAACCGCTTCTGGCCGACGAACTTCGTTTGGAGGAAGGTCTCGAATGCTTCAGCCTCGTTGAGCTTGTGCAGGATCTGCAGCTGCTCTTCCCGGGCCGGCTTCTCCCACCCGGCCTCCAGGCGCCGTTGCAGCCAACGCCGCTGCGCGCCGTCATGCAGGTGCATGTACTCCGCGCCGATGGTGCGGCAGTAGGAATCGCGTAGCAAGCCCAGGATGTCGCGGAGTTTCATCCGTTCCTTGCCGCCGAACCCGCCGGTGGGGAAATCCCGATCGAGGTCCCACAGGCTGAGCTGGTGGTTCTGGACATCGAGGTCGGGGTGCTTGCGCTGGCGGTAGGCGAGGGGGTCGATATCGGCGATGAGGTGGCCGCGGGAACGGTAGGCGTGGATGAGTTCGGAGATCCGCGCCGGTTTGCCGAGCTCGGTGATCGGATCGCTGGAGAAGTCCTCGACCCACCGCACGGGCTCGTAGGGGACCCGCAGCGCGGCGAAGATCCGGTCGTAGAAGCCGTCCTTGCCGAGGAGTTTGTTGTGGATGATCCGCAGGAAGTCGCCCGACTGGGCCCCCTGGATGATCCGGTGGTCGTAGGTGGAGGTGAGGGTGAGGACCTTCGGAACCCCCATCTTCGCGAGGGTGTCGGTCGACGCCCCTTGGAACTCGGCGGGGTAATCCATCGCCCCCACGCCGATGATCGTGCCCTGGCCCTCCATGAGGCGGGGAACCGAGTGGACCGTGCCGATGGTTCCGGGGTTGGACAGGGTGATCGTCGTGCCCATGAAGTCATCGAGGGTGAGTTTGTTCGCCCGCGCACGCTTGACGATGTCCTCGTATTCGCGCCAGAACTCATAGAAGTT
>CAMXUZ010000344.1 GCA_947251855.1 uncultured Ruaniaceae bacterium | reverse complement strand
GACTTGGTGAGGATGTCTTGAATACCCGCGCATTCTAAGACCGCACGCACCGGACCACCGGCGATAACACCGGTACCCGGGGAGGCGGGCCGCAGGAGTACGACCCCTGCGGCGGCTTCACCCTGGACTGCGTGCGGGATTGTGTGCTGGATGCGGGGGACGCGGAAGAAGTTCTTCTTCGCCTCCTCGACACCCTTGGCGATCGCCGCGGGTACTTCCTTGGCCTTGCCGTATCCCACACCGACCGTGCCGTTGCCGTCGCCGACGACGACGAGGGCGGTGAAGGAGAACCGGCGGCCGCCCTTGACGACCTTGGCGACCCGGTTGATGGTCACCACGCGCTCGAGGTAGTTGTTCTTGTCTGCGTCGTCACGCCGACGTCCGCCCTCACGGCGTTCGCGGCGGTCCGTGCGCTCAGTGCGTTCGTTCCGCTCAGGTCCGGCGCTGCCGGCCCGTCCACGCTGCGGTGCAGCCATCATGCGTTCCTTTGTTCGTGTGTGTACGTCTTCGAGGTCACAGCTTCAAGCCCCCTTCGCGCGCACCGTCCGCGACGGCTGCGACGCGCCCATGGTAGGCGTTTCCGCCGCGGTCGAACACGACGGTCTCGATGCCGGCGGCTTTCGCGCGCTCGGCGATGAGTTCGCCAACCTTCTTCGCTTTTTCGGTCTTGTTGCCCGAGTCGGCGCGCAGGTCTGCTTCCATCGTGGAGGCCGAGACCAACGTGTGGCCTTCGTCGTCGTCCACAACCTGAACAAACACGTGCCGCGAGGAGCGATTCACCACGAGGCGGGGCCGCTGGTTGGTGCCGGTGATCTTCTTGCGCAGGCGAGAGTGGCGGCGGATTCGCGCGGCGCGCTTACTGGTCCCTGGGCGGGCCTTGACAAACGATGCCATTGCTTACTTACCAGCCTTTCCGACCTTGCGGCGGATCACTTCACCTTCGTAACGCACGCCCTTGCCCTTGTAGGGTTCGGGGCGGCGTAGCTTGCGGATGTTTGCTGCCGTTTCACCGACGAGCTGTTTATCGATCCCGCTCACGGAGAGTTTCGTGGGGGATTCGACGTTGAAGGTAATACCTTCGGGTGCGGTCATCGTGACGGGGTGGGAGTACCCGAGGTTGAACTCGAGGGTGTCGCCCTTGGAGATGACCCGGTAACCGGTCCCGACGATTTCGAGCTTCTTCTCGAACCCGCTCGTCACGCCGATCACGAGGTTGTTGATGAGCGTGCGGGCGAGCCCGTGCTGAGCCCGGGCCTCACGGGAGTCGTCGACCCGCTGTACGGCGATCCCGTCGTCGCCCACCGAGATCTCCACGAGTTCGGGAGCGGTGTAGCTCAGGTTGCCTTTGGGGCCTTTGACCGAGATGGTCTGGCCGTCGATCTGGGTCTCGACGCCGGCCGGGACCGTAACGGGGAGTTTACCAATACGTGACATTGCGTTCTCCGTTACCAGACGTAGGCGAGGACTTCCCCACCCACGCCCTTCTGCTGTGCCTGCTTGTCGGTGAGGAGCCCGGAGGACGTGGACAGGATCGCCACGCCCAGGCCGCCGTGCACCTTCGGCAGGTCGGTCGACTTCGCGTATACGCGCAGACCCGGCTTGGAGATCCGGCGCAGGCCCACGATGGAGCGCTCGCGGTTCGGACCGAACTTCAAGTTCAGGGTCAGCGTCTGGCCCACCTCGGCGTCCGCAACCTCAGACCCCGCGATGTAGCCCTCGTGCTGGAGGATCTCGGCGATGTGGGATTTGAGTTTGGAGTACGGCATCGAGACGGACTCGTGATGCGCCGAGTTTGCGTTCCGCAGACGCGTGAGCATATCGGCGATGGGGTCTGTCATGGTCATTGGGCTGTAGCCCTTCCTCGTCGTGGTTTCCTTCCCGGACCTGCGACGTAGTGGTTTTACCAGCTGCTCTTGGTCACGCCGGGCAGTTCACCGCGGACGGCCATCTCCCGGAGGCAGATCCGGCACAGGCCGAACTTGCGGTAGACCGAGCGGGGACGCCCGCAGCGGTTGCACCGGGTGTAGCCGCGCACGGCGAACTTCGGCTTGCGCTGAGCTTTTTGCTTGAGTGAGGTTTTAGCCATCAGTTCTCCTTGAACGGGAAGCCAAGGTGACGCAGGAGGGCGCGGCCCTCGTCGTCGGTCGTGGCTGTGGTGACGACGGTGATGTCCATCCCCCGCACGCGATCGATGTTGTTCTGGTCGATCTCGTGGAACATGGACTGTTCGGTCAGGCCGAAGGTGTAATTGCCGTGACCATCGAACTGCTTCGGGGACAGCCCGCGGAAGTCACGAATACGCGGGAGCGCAAGGGTGACGAGGCGGTCGATGAATTCCCACATCCGGTCGCCACGGATGGTGACCTTGGCGCCGATCGCTTGGCCTTCGCGCAGTTTGAACTGCGCGATGGACTTGCGGGCCTTGTTCACCACGGGCTTCTGGCCGGTGATCGCGGCGAGGTCGCGCACGGCGCCCTCGATGAGTTTGGAATCCCGCGCGGCGTCCCCCACCCCCATGTTGACGACGACCTTTTCCAGCGTCGCCACCTGGTTGATGTTTGCGTGGGAGAACTCTTCGCGCAGGGCACCGACGATGTCTTCGCGGTACTTGGCTTTGAGGCGGGGCAGTACGGTCGTGCTCATGCGATGTCCTTACCGGAACGCTTCGCCACCCGCACCCGCTGGGTACGGCTACGGCCGTCGCGTTCTACCTGCTCGATGCGGTAACCGACCCGGGTGCCCTTCTTGGTCTCCGGGTCGACCAGCATCACGTTGCTGACGTGAATCGGGGCTTCGACGGTCTCGATGCCACCGCTGCGGCCACCGCGGTCGGTCTGGCCGACCTTGGTGTGGCGGGTGACCCGCTGCACGCCTTCGACGATGAGCCGGTCGGTGTCCTTGAAAACTTCCAGGACCCGCCCCTGTTGCCCCTTGTCACGGCCACTGATGACGACGACGAGGTCGCCCTTCTTGATCTTCGCCATCAGATCACCTCCGGTGCCAGCGAAACGATACGCATGAATCTCTTGTCACGCAGCTCCCGCGCGACGGGCCCGAAGATACGGGTCCCCCGCGGTTCGCCGTCGTTCCTCAAGATCACCGCAGCGTTTTCGTCGAAGCGAATGTAGGAACCGTCAACCCGACGGGTCTCCTTCTTTGCCCGGACGACGACGGCCTGAACCACGTCGCCCTTCTTAACGTTGCCGCCGGGGATCGCGTCCTTGACGGTGGCGACGATGACGTCGCCGATGCCGGCGTAGCGACGTCCCGAGCCGCCGAGAACTCGGACGCACAAGATTTCCTTCGCGCCCGTGTTGTCGGCGACTTTAAGTCGCGACTCCTGCTGGATCATTCGATCTACTCCTGTCGTCGTGCTGGTTCTCGCTCGTCGCGAGCCTGGCCGAACGGATGATTACTTGGCCTTTTCCAGGACCTCGACCACTCGCCAGTGCTTGGTGGCGGATAGCGGTCGAGTCTCCATGATGCGGACGAGGTCGCCTTCACCCACCTCGTTGGTCTCGTCGTGGGCCTTGACCCTCGACGTGCGGCGGATGACCTTGCCGTACAGCGAGTGCTTGACACGGTCTTCGACGGCGACGACGACGGTCTTGTCCATCTTGTCGCTCACCACGTAACCACGGCGGGTCTTACGGTAGGGACGCGCAGTGGAGGTCTCGTCGGTCTTGCTTTCAGTTGCCATGAGCTTTTTCCTCCTTACTTGGCGTCTGCGCTCGCGCTGGGCGCGGAGCGGATGTTGAGTTCACGCTCGCGAAGCACCGTGTAGATACGTGCGATATCGCGGCGGACAGCGCGGATACGGCCATGGTCCTCGAGTTGGCCGGTCGCCGAAGAGAAGCGCAGGTTGAACAGCTCGTTCTTCGCCTTCTTCACTTCCGCGACCAGTTCCTCGTCCGTCATGGCGTCGAGTTTGTCAACGGTGAGGTCTTTGGAACCTACTGCCATCAGAAGTCACCACCCTCACGTGAGATGAAGCGTGTCTTCATCGGGAGCTTGTGTTGGGCGCGGCGCATCGCTTCGCGAGCGAGCGCTTCGTCAACACCAGCGAGTTCGAAGACGACGCGGCCGGGCTTAACGTTCGCGACCCACCATTCGGGGGAGCCTTTACCCGATCCCATGCGGGTCTCGGCGGGCTTCTTGGTCAGCGGACGGTCCGGGAAAATGTTGATCCACACCTTCCCACCACGCTTGATGTGACGGGTCATCGCGATACGCGCGGCTTCGATCTGCCGGTTCGATACGTATCCGTGCTCGAGGGCCTGAATCCCGAAGTCACCGAAGGTGATCTGGGTGCCGCCCTTCGCCCGCCCCTTGCGGTTAGGGTGGTGCTGTTTACGGTGCTTAGTGCGCCGGGGGATGAGCATGGCTCAGGCCTCCGTCTCAGTACCAGTGGCAGCCGGAGCTGCCTCGGGGGTTTGCTGCGCAGCCGGCGCGGGAGAACCCTGGG
>CAMXUZ010000343.1 GCA_947251855.1 uncultured Ruaniaceae bacterium | reverse complement strand
CGCAGCGCCCCGGCCCCGCCAGATGGCGGGCCGGGGGCGCTGTTGCGTTCGGCGCACTGGGCGATACGCCTATTGCCGTGTCGCCGGCTCCATCCCGTCGAGCTCGTCCTCCTGTGCGCGCCAGGCTTGGAAGCCCGGGTCCTCTGCCAAGGCGGCGTGCACTTCTTCCCTCGATGCGGTGAGTTTGGGATCGAAGGCGAGGTAGGACCTGGTTTCGCGGACGATGAGGCCCGAGAGCACCACGAGGCCGATGAGGTTCGGCAACGCCATGAGCCCGTTCATCACATCGGAGAAGGACCACACGATCTCGAGTTCCGTCGTCGCCCCGAGGAACACGATGAGGCAGAAGAACACCCGGTAGGGCATGACCGACTTGACGCCGAACATCTTCTCCATGTTCCGTTCGCCGTAGTAGCTCCAGCCGAGCAGGGTGGAGAACGCGAACAGCGCGAGCCCGAGGGTGACGACCCAGTGGCCCCACTGACCGGGCAACCCGGCAGCGAAGCCCTCACCGGTCATCAGCGCTGCCGACATCTGCTCCCCGGTGTCAGGATCGACGAGCTTGTACGCACCCGTGGTGACGATCACCAGCCCGGTCATCGTCACGACGATGATCGTGTCGATGAAGGTCTGGGTCATCGACACCAAACCTTGGCGCACCGGGTGGGTGGTCTGCGCCGCCGCCGCGGCGATCGGGGCGGAACCGAGGCCAGACTCGTTCGAGAACATCCCGCGGGCGAAACCGTATTGAATGACGATGACGAAGACCGCCCCGGTGAACCCGCCCGCCGCGGCCGAGCCGGTGAAGGCATCGTGGAAGATGAAGCCGAGCGCCGCGGGAATGTCGCCGGCATTGACCGCGAGCACGAACAGCGCGGCGAGGATGTAGAACACAATCATCACGGGCACGAGCGCCGCGGTGACCTTCCCGATCGATTTGATCCCACCGACGAGGACGACGAGCGCGCCGATGGTGAGGATGATCCCGGTGAGCCAGATCGGTACGCTGAAGCTGTTCTCGATGTTCGCGGCGATCGCGTTCGCCTGGGTCATGTTGCCGATGCCGAACGTGGCGAGCACGGTGAAGATCGTGAACATCCACGCGAGCACCTTACCCACCGGGCCGCGGATTCCCCGTTCCAGGTAGTACTGCGGCCCGCCGTTGCGTTCACCGTTCGCGTCCGCGGTGCGGAACCGGACCGCGAGGAACGCCTCGGCGTACTTCGTGGCCATGCCGAGCAGGCCGGTCACCCACATCCAGAACAACGCCCCGGGCCCGCCGATCGCGATCGCGGTGGCCACCCCGACGATGTTCCCGGTTCCGACGGTGGCGGCAAGCGCGGTCGTCAGCGCTTGGTACTGGGTGATGTCGCCGCGGGAGCCTTGGTCGCGGCGTTTGATGATTCCGAGGTTCATCGCGGCGACGAGCCGCGTGAATTGCAATCCGCCCAGGCGGATCGTGAGATAGAGCCCCGTGAGGAACAACAGCGGGATGAGGACGTATGGCCCCCAGATGTACCCGCTCAGGGTGTCAAGAAAATTTTGCAAGGTGTCCATGCCAGTTTTGCCTCTGCAGTTTCGCGTCGTTGCGGTGTGCCATGAACTATAGAGGTGAAACTGTGTTCGCGACCACATTTCGGGGCGAGTGTGGTCGTCTATTTCAGATTTCTGGGTCTTCCCGACGCACGTCCCGGGCTGATTTATCCGGCCGCCACCCCCGCCACGTGGGATGGCGCAGCGAGCCGTGGCCGGTGCGTTCGGCGAATCGCACTTCTCCGACCCGGGTGGGATCGACCCACTTCGCGTCCCTCGCCACGTCCCTGGGCACCCCGGTCACCGGGGCTTGTTCTCTGCTGAGCGCGCGCAATTCCCGCGGGATCTGCACTCGCTCCTTCTCCGAGAATCCCGTTCCCACGCGGCCTGCATACGTGAGTCCACCCTCCCCAGGGATGGCGAGCACGAGCGAGGCGAGGTTCCCGTGCGCATTCGGGCGCCAGCCCACGATGATGACCTCCTGATGCCGCTCGTGCTTGACTTTGAGCCACTCCTGGCTGCGTTCGCCGGGAAGGTAGGGCGAAGACTTTCGTTTCGCCACCACCCCTTCGAGCCCGAGCTTCGAACTCGCGGCCATCGCGGCCGCCAGATCCTCCGATTCCGCAGCGGGCAGGAAGATGTTGTGCCCCCGGCGCACGAGTTCGAAGAGCTCCTTGCGGCGCTGCTCATACGGTGCCGCCGTCATCGGCCCCTCGGCGCTCGCGAGGACGTCGAACACCATGTAGTACACGGGCGTGCGCGCCTGTTCCGCCGCGATCTTCTCCCCGGAGGCGAGGTTCATCCGCTTCTGCAGCGCCCCGAAGCTCGGCACCCCCCGGTCGCTGAGGGCAACGATTTCTCCGTCGACGACGACGCCCGGGGCGGCAAGGGAGGCAAGTTCCCCGAGTTCGGGGTACATCGCCGTGATGTCGTGCCCGCGCCGGCTTGCCAGCCGCACCTCGCCCTCACCGATCGCCGCAAGGGCGCGAATTCCGTCCCATTTCATTTCATACCCCCACTCCCCTGCCTCGAGCTCGGCAGCGCGGTGGGCATCGGCCGCGGTGGCGAGCATCGGGCGCGGAAGGCGCGGCGCCGGCAGGCAGGTCGGTCTCGGCTGGTCCTTCATCAGGTGCAGCAGCCAGTTCGGCGCCCGGTCATCGTCCTTGGCTCCGGTATGGATGAGTGCGTACCGGCGCGGCACCCCGCCCAGGCCGCCCCCGGGTTCGGGGTAGAGAACGGCGATGACTTCCTTGCCCTCCTCCCACTTCTCGATCTCGATCGTGCCCGCGTCCCAGATCTCCACCGTGCCCCCGCCGTATTCTCCCGCGGGGATCTCACCGGCGAAACTCGCGTATTCCCGCGGGTGGTCCTCGGTCTGCACAGCGAGCCGGTTCTCTTTCACATCCAGCGGCGGCCCTTTGGGTACGGCCCACGAGGCGAGCACCCCGCCCCGCTCGAGGCGCAAGTCCCAGTGCAGGCGGCGCGCGTCATGGCGTTGGATCACGAAGATCGGCTTATCGCTTCGTTCGGGCTCGCCGCGCGGGAACGGCTCGGGTGTGCGCTGGGTGTCGCGTTTCGCGCGGTACCTCGCGAGCGCGGGGTCCTGCGCTCCGTCGCCGTCCTCGCCATCACTGCGTTCGCCCCCGCCTTTAGCCGAACGGGCCTTCGAGGCACGACGGCCCCGTCCACGCCCCCGGGGCGGAGAGGCGGCGAACACCTCCATCGGGTTGATTCCGTCCTCGACCCGCTTGAGCACCTGCCGGTAGGACAGTTGCTTCAGGCCCGGCTCCTGCAGTTCTTCCCAGGTCCGGGGCGCGGCGACCATCGGCCGCGGCCGACCCCGCAGGGAGAACGGGCAGATCGTTGTCTTCGCCGCGTTGTTCTGACTCCAATCGATGAGCACCTTGCCCCGCCGCAGCTCTTTACGCATATTGGCCGTCGCGAGGTCGGGCCGCTCCTGTTCGATCGCCTCGGCGAGCTTTTTCGCCACCGCGGACGCGTCGTCGGAAGTGAGCGTGCCATCGAGCGCCGCGTAGAGGTGGATGCCCTTGGAGCCGGAGGTGGCCGGGGCGGCCGCCAGTTCCATATCGTCGAGGAACTCCTTGCACAGCAGCGCCACCTCGACGCATTCGGCGAGGCCCGCGCCTTTCCCCGGGTCGAGATCGAGAACGAGTCGATCCGGGGAAAGGCGAGCTCCGTCGTCGTCGAACCGCCATTGCGGCACGTGCAGCTCGAGTGCGGCGAGTTGCCCGAACCACGCGAGCGCCGCGGGCTCTTCGGCGAGCGGGTAGGTGTTCGTCGTCGTCTTGTGCTGGTAGGTGACTCGCGGGAGCCAGTCTGGGGCGCCTTCCTCGAGGTCCTTGCGGAAGAAGAACTTCCCGGGATCGGCGGCGGTGCCCACCCCGTGCACCCACCGTTTCCGCGTCACCGGCCGGCCGCGGGCGAGCGGGAGCAGGACCGGGGCGACGGCGAGGTAGTACTCGATCACCGCGCCCTTGGTGGTCCCGGTGGCGGGGTACATCACCTTGTCTTGATTGGTGAGGCGGAGCTCGCGGCCCGCGATCGTCGCGGTCTGAGCCATGATCACTCCTTCAACGTCGGCGCACGGGGGCCTCTCGCCCCGATCGTCCGCCACCGGACCTCGTTCTGGCTACCCCTTGCACCGAGCAGCCAACTGCGTTTACGTAGTCCTATGCGCGCGATATGGAGTGGCTCGATTTCCTTTGGCCTGGTGAACGTGCCGGTGAAGGCGTACACGGCGGTGCGGGAACACGACCTGCACCTGCATCAGGTGCACGACGCCGATCACGGCCGGATCCGGTACCAGCGGCGGTGCGAGGTGTGCGGGAAGGTCATCGATTTCTCCCACATCCAGCGCGCCTACGACGACGGTGAACACACGGTGGTGCTGACGAAGGAGGATCTCGAGGGTCTTCCTGCGGCCGCGCGGGGCGAGATCGAAGTGCTGCAGTTCGTTCCCACCGATCAGCTCGACCCGATCACCCTCGACGGCAGCTACTACCTCAAACCTGACTCGAAGGCCGCGAAGGCCTACGCCCTGTTACGGCACACGCTGGACACGACCGAGCTCACCGCGATCGTGCGCTTCGCCCTTCGCCAGAAGACCCGGCTCGGGGTGCTCCGGGTGCGGGAAGGGGAACTCGTGGTCCAGACGATGGCGTGGCCCGACGAAGTGCGCGACCAGGAGGCACCCGATCTGTCGGTGAAACTCACGAAGCGGGAGAAGGACCTCGCGAGCGCGCTCGTGGAGCAGATGTCCGGGGACTTCGACTCGGCCGCGTACGAGGACGAGTACCAATCGGAGCTGCGCACCCTCATCGATGCGAAGATCGAGGCGGGCGACACCGTTGACACGGCTCAGACCTTCGGCGAAGAAGAGGAGGGTGCGGGCGAGGGGAAGGTCGTCGACCTCATGGACGCCCTCGAGCGCAGCATCAACAAGCGCGGCACCAAGGGCCAGAAGAGCGGCGAGAAATCCGGCACGAAGCGGCGCAGATCCTCGTGATGCGCTCCTGTGAGGCCGTTATTGGGGTAGTTCGAGTTCTGGTTTCGTGAGCTCTTCGACGTTGACATCCTTGAACGTCACGACCCGCACCGAGGTGATGAACCGCGCGGAGCGGTACACGTCCCACACCCACGCATCCTTGAGGGTGAGCTCGAAGAACACCTCCCCGCCCGCCGAGCGCACTTGCAGGTCCACATGGTTCGCGAGGTAGAAGCGGCGCTCGGTCTCGACGACGTAGCTGAACAGGTTCACCACGTCCCGGTACTCCCGGTACAGGGCGAGTTCCGCGTCGGTTTCGTAGTTCTCCAGGTCTTCTGCGCTCACACCCTCATCATCTCCCATTTTCCCGCCCAGCCCAATCAGCGGATCTCGGGCGTGGCGAATGCCACTACACTCTAGAGTCGTGACGAACCCCGGCCCCCTCGCGCATGCCCTCGCCGCCTCTTTCGCCGACCTGCACCGCACGCCATGGGCGGGCGAGGTCCCCCTCGCGCGGTTCGAGGAGTTCCTGCGCGGCACGCCGACGCGGGTGCACCGGGGCGAGCCCGAGCATTTCACGGCCTCCGCCGTGATCTTCAGCCCCGACCTGGCGCGCACGCTCCTGTGCTTCCACGGCAAGGGGAACATGTGGGTACAACTCGGGGGCCACATGGAACCCGGCGATCTCACCCCCGCGGCCGGCGCGCTGCGGGAGGCCCGCGAGGAGAGCGGCCTATCGGATTTTCAGCTCCTCCACCCCGCCCCGATCGATCTCAACCACCACGGGCTCGCCGCGGCCTTCGGCGCCTGCCAGGCGCACTTCGACGTCGTGTTCGCCCTCACCACGCCCCTCGCCGAGCCTCGGGTGAGCCCCGAGAGCAAAGATGTGCGCTGGTTCGAGGTGGACGACCTGCCCCCGGGATGCGCACCGGGTTTCGAGGAGCAGTTCTCCCACGTGCTCGCCCGGGTGCGCGAGGTCGGCGCCCTCGCCTGAAACGGGCCCGCGCAGGCTACTCCAGCAGGGAGGGCTGCACGGGTTCGGGCCCGACCGGCAACTTCCACGATCGCCGGTGCAGGTCGGTCGCTCCGAGGCGCCGGATCGCGGCGGTGTGGACGGCGGCGGCGTACCCCTTGTTCGATTCCCACCCGAACTCGGGGAACCGCTCGTGGTGTTCTTCCATGAGCCCGTCGCGTTCGGTCTTCGCCAGGATTGACGCCGCGGCGATCGCAGCGACCCGTAGGTCACCCTTCACCTGCGTGCGCACCGGCGGGGTGGGGCAGGGCAGGGGAAACGGGACGGGCGCGCTCAACCAGTCGTGCACGCCGTCGAGCACGAGCACGTCAGGCGCGCAGCCGGCGGCGCTCACGTGCGCGAGCGCGCGGTGCCCCGCGAGGCAGAGTGCACCGATGATTCCGTACCGGTCGATCTCTTGTGGGCTCGCGTGCCCCACCGCGCTGGCCCGGGCCCACCTGTGGATCGGCGGGACCAGCCGGCCCCGTTTCTCCGGGGCCACGAGTTTGGAGTCGCGGAGCCCCGCGGGCATCCGCCCGCAGGTCGGGTCGATGACGACGACTCCCACGCTCACCGGACCCGCGAGCGCGCCTCGGCCCACCTCGTCCATGCCAGCGACGAGCGTGTGACCCTCGGCGAACAGTTGCCGTTCCAGAGTTCGGGTCGGTGCGGGAGTCATCACCGCCCAGTTTAGCCGCTGGGAACGCCTGCGAACGTCTCCTGCGGGTTGGAGAGGAACGTCGCGTGATTGAACGGCCAGATGATCACCCACGCAGATCCCACGACGTTGCGCTCGGGCACGAACCCCCCGCCGACGGCGCCTTCGGAGTAGCGCGAATCGTGGGAGCGGGGCCGGTTGTCGCCGAGCAGCCAGAGGTGCGCGGGCGGGACGGTGACGGAGAATTCCTTCTCGCTCGGTTCCGCCCCCGGGTAGATGTAGGGCTCGTCGATGGGGGCGCCGTTGACGAGGATGCGCCCCTCCTCATCGCAGCACTCCACCGTATCTCCTGGCATCCCGATGACGCGTTTGATGAGGTGTTCGTTGGCGTTCTGTGGTAACAGACCCACCCAGGTGAGGGCCTTCTCCACCACCGTGGGTTCTTGGGTTTCGGTGCGCAGCCACCCGCCGGGGTCGACGAAGACGACGATGTCCCCCCGCTCGAGGTCCTGGTACTTGGGTTTGAGCTTGTTGACGATGAGCCGGTCCCCGACCTGGAGGGTATTCTGCATCGATTCGCTCGGGATGTAGAACGCCTGGATGAGGAAGGTTTTCAACAGCACCGACAGCACCAGGGCGATCCCGAGCACGATCGTCGTTTCCTTGAGGAAGCTAAGGAACCCCCCGGAGCGGGATTTGCCGGCGGATCCTTCCTCGGGGTCCGCCTGCTCGGGGGGTTCTGCGGATCCTGCGGGTTCCGCTGCTGGCCCGTGGCTGCCTATCGGCTGCCACGGGATCTTGGTTCGCGGGCGCGGCGGCGCCTCCGCTCCGGAACCCTCCGGGTGGAGGGCGTCGTCGGCGCCGGTGCTCACTCGTTGTCGGAGGCTGGGTCCTGGGTGGCTGGCGCAACCTCGCGCAGTTCACGCACGCGGGTGGCCTTACCCACACGGTCACGCAGGTAGTAGAGCTTCGCGCGGCGGACGTCACCGCGGGTGACGACCTCGATCTTGTCGATCGTCGGGGCGTGGATCGGGAAGACACGCTCAACGCCCACACCGAAGGAGTGCTTGCGGATCCGGAACGTCTCCGCGATGCCGCTGCCCTGCCGGGCGATGACGGTGCCCTGGAAGACCTGCACACGGGTGCGGTTTCCTTCAACGATGTTCACGTGCACCCGCAGGGTGTCCCCGGCGCGGAAGTTCGGTACTTCCTT
>CAMXUZ010000342.1 GCA_947251855.1 uncultured Ruaniaceae bacterium | reverse complement strand
GCCCACCCCGCGCCGGACAGCACCCTGTGGATGAGCCGCGTGCTCGGCCCGGTGAGCAAGACGCCGTCGTGGGCGATCGTGAGGTTCGCGGCGGGGAACGGGAGGACCTCCTGCCGAAGCGATTCCCCATCGGGGAGCTGCCAGCGCGGAACCCAGAACCATTGCACCAAATGCGCGCATTCTTCCCCCGCGGCGTACCGCGTGAAGTGGGGCAACTTCGCCGGGTACAGCACGCCGCGACCGTCCTCAGGGGTCGGCTCGATGGGCGGTAGCGGCTTCATGTCGTGAATCTACAAGCATTCTCTCCTCCTCCGCGAGGAGAATGGGAACATGGCTTCTTCAGCAAACGGAAAATACACACGTTCAGGCGTTCCGACGTCGTTCACTTCCCTCACCCCCTTCCTCGTCATCCCCCGAGCGAAAGCCGCCGTCGAGTTCTACCGGGACGTGTTCGGTGCGCAGGTGCTCGGGGTCACGGAGATGGGCGGGGCGCTCGTGCACGCGGAACTCGACTTCGGCGCCGGTCGCCTCCAACTCGGTGAACCCAGCCCCGCGTTCGGCACGGTGCCCGCGCCGGCGGAGGGGGCGTGCTATTCGCTCGGACTCTACTGCGCAGACGTTGACGCCCGGCTCGAGGCGGCACTGGCCGCGGGAGCAACCTTGCGCGAGCCGATCGCGGACTTCGTTTCCGGTGACCGCTACGCGTCCATCGTCGACCCCTTCGGGATCCGGTGGACGATCATGACCCGGATCGAAGATCTCTCCGACGAGGAGAGCGCTGCCCGCGTCGCTGCCTGGGCGGCCGAGCAGAGCTGATGCCCTGGGACCGGCGCGGCAGCTAAAAGGCCCCCAGGCGAGATCCTGGGGGCCTTTCCTCGCGCCGGATGATGCGGCGCGCACAGATTACGCTGCGGGTGCGTTGACGTCCTGCGGCAGGGCGCCCTTCGCGACCTTGACCAGCGCAGTGAAGGCAGCCGGGTCGTTCACCGCGAGCTCAGCGAGCATCCGGCGGTCGACGTCCACATCCGCGGCCTTCAGGCCCTGGATGAAGCGGTTATAGGTCATGCCTTCGGCGCGGGCAGCGGCGTTGATGCGCTGGATCCACAGCCGGCGGAAGTCCGACTTGCGCTTGCGGCGGTCCCGGTAGGCGTACACACCCGAGTGAAGGGTCTGTTCTTTCGCCTTGCGGTACAGACGCGAGCGTTGGCCGCGGTAGCCGCTGGCCTGCTCGAGAACTGACCGGCGCTTCTTCTTTGCGTTAACCGAGCGTTTTACACGTGCCACGGGTTACTCCTAAAAGTCTTGTTCTCGACCGACTACAGGCCGAGCATCTTCTTGATTCGGGCTTCGTCGGCCTTCGCCACGGGCACGTCGTTGTCCAGGCGGGCGGCCTGTTGCTTCGACCGTTCCTGGAATTTGTGCACGTTGCGGGCGCGTTCGCGCATGATCTTGCCCGAGCCGGTGACCCGGAAGCGCTTCTTGGCCCCGGAGTGCGTCTTCTGCTTCGCCATGTAATTAATTCCTCGTGTTACTAGTCAGTTTCCTGACTGGCAGCTTTCTTGGCTTGTTCGCGTTCCTGACGCCGCTTGCGCTGCGCGTCAGACTTCTTGATATTCGGACCAATCACCATGGTCATGTTGCGCCCGTCCTGGCGGGGGGCGCTTTCCACGTGACCGAGTTCAGCCACATCGTCGGCGAGCTGCTCAAGAAGTCGTATTCCCATTTCGGGCCGCGACTGTTCACGGCCGCGGAACATGATCATGACCTTGACCTTGTCGCCGCCCCGAAGGAACCGCTCAACGTGGCCCTTCTTGGTTTCGTAGTCGTGGGTATCAATCTTCAGCCGGAAACGGATTTCCTTGAGCTGGGTGTGGGCCTGGTTGCGCCGGGCTTCCCGGGCCTTCTGGTCGGCTTCGTACTTGAACTTGCCGTAGTCCATGAGTTTTGCCACGGGTGGGCGAGCATTTGGGGCAACCTCGACGAGGTCGAGGCCCGATTCCCCAGCAAGACGCAGCGCGTCATCGACGCGCACGATTCCTACCTGCTCACCATTGGGTCCGACGAGTCGTACTTCGGACACATTGATCCGCTCGTTGATGCGGGGCTCGCTGATGTGCTTTCTCCTTCACTCACCATGGTGGTTATCCGCTACAAATGGGAAAGGCCCCCACTTGCAGTTGCACGCGGAGGCCTCAAGGTAAGTAAGCCCGGTTGGGCCAACACGGATCGTCAGCGGTAGGCTCACGATCCGGACCTTGACCTCGAGCCCCGTCGCCTAACGGCAGTTGGACTGAGGTGGGATTGCTCCACTTGCACCCTGACGATTTCCTCTTGGTTCTCACCTCGAGTTATTCATCAGTCGGTCGATCTGACACACTACCAGATATGAACGCTGAACACAGTGAGCAGTCCGGGAATGAGACCCAAGCCACGGACCACTACGATCCTGATCACGTGCACACCGAGCAAATCCGCGATATTGCTGAAGTTCCCGCGGTTGAGGTGATCAGCGCCGCCTGTATCCACCTGATGAGCGCCGCCGCCGTGAAATGCGGCTTGGCGGAGGAGGAGAACGCGGCGGACCATCTGGACCTCGCTGAGGCCCGCAAGCTCATCCACGCCCTCGCGGGGCTCATCACCGCCTCCGCTCCGGACTTGGGGGATCGGCACGCCCGGCCCCTGCGGGATGGCTTACGTTCGCTGCAGTTGGCGTTCCGGGAGGCCTCCCCTACCCCGGACGAGCCGGGTCAGGGACCGGGTGAGAAGTTCACGGGGCCGGTGTACGGCTAACGGGCGCTGAGGAACGCTCCACAGAACCGCGGTGCGCTCCGGCAACCTGGGACCGGTTTGCCATAATGACCACCGCAACCCGCACCCAGTACCAGAACGCTCGACGTGACTGGGGCCCGATTTCCACACTAATTGCGGGATACTATCCACACGTCCGCGCCCGGCGCGCGTGGTGGAGCAGCAATGAGGCCATTTAGCCTTTCGCGGTCGTGATCCGCAGCTCGAGGGAATCGATCCGCTCGGTGATGAGCGGGGTGCTTCCCAGTGCGGCAGACATGTGATTCGAGGCGTTGAGCACGCCGACCCGGTCGAGTCCGGGCTTGAGAGCGAGCACGATCCGGATCTCGGCGTCCTTGCCCGGCTGCACCTCGGCGCGGGTCGCGGCGGGGATCGCCTCGACGATCTGCGCGATAGCTTCGTGCACCTCGGTGTCCAAGAGCGGGTTCTTCCACTCCTCCCCGGTCGCGATCGCCGCAACGGCCTGGGACGGAATCAGCGTGGCCTCCGGGGTACCCGGATCGAGCACGAGCAGCGAGTCCGCTTCGGTTCCCGCCGCCAGGGCCGCCTTACGAGCTTCCACGGGCACGGGGCGGGCATCTGAGCGCCACGCCGTCATCGTCGCCGTCGAGGAGAAAACCGGGAGCGCGGCCCGGCCGTCTGCGGCCGCGACGGTGACCATCGCTGCGTGTGACTGCTTATCTCCGACGACTTGCCCCTCGTATTCGGGTTCTTCCATCTCATCGATGTTCGCGACGACGGGGATGAGCACCCGCGCCCCACGGAGCGCGTCGACGACGGCGCCGAGCCGGTGGGGCACTTCCATCGCGTATGCCGCGGCGAGGGCGGCGGGGGTGGTGCCGTCGTCGCCGGCGAAGGAGGAGGTGTGCGGGAAGCGTTTGAGGCCCTCCTCGCTCTCAGTCATCGGGTTCTCGATGTCGGTGATGTCACCGGGCTCGCGGGCGGCAGCGAAATCCGGGCGGTGTCCGTGGTCGGCGGGGTCGGTCATGGCCGGCCCGCGATGTCGAGGGCCTGTTCAAGGGTGAACTTGCCGGCGTAAAGAGCCTTGCCGATGATCGCGCCCTCCACGCCCGTGTCCACGAGCGTGGTGAGCGCGTCGATGTCCTGCAGCCCCGAGATACCTCCCGAAGCGATCACGGGGGCGTTGGTGTGGTGGCAGATCTCGCGCAGGAGGTCGAGGTTCGGGCCCTGCAGGGTGCCGTCCTTGGTGACGTCGGTGACGACGTAGCGGGCGCAGCCGTCCCCCTCGAGCCGTTCGAGCACCTCCCACAGGTCCCCGCCCTCTTTCGTCCAACCGCGACCGGCGAGGGTCGTGCCCCGTACGTCGAGCCCGACGGCGATCCGGTCCCCGTGTTCGGCGATGACCTTCGCGGTCCACTCGGGTTTTTCCAATGCGGCGGTGCCGAGGTTGACGCGGCGGCAGCCGGTTGCCAGCGCGCGGGCGAGGGGGTCATCGTCTCGGATGCCCCCGGAGAGTTCCACCTGCACCTGCGTGCCGGCGACGAGTTCGGC
>CAMXUZ010000341.1 GCA_947251855.1 uncultured Ruaniaceae bacterium | reverse complement strand
GGGGTCGGGGCGTTCAACGTACTGCACTTGGAGACGGCTGAGGCGCTCGTCGCCGCCGCCGAGCAGGTGGACCTGCCGGTGATCCTGCAGATCTCGGAGAACTGCGTGAAGTTCCACGGCTCCCTCACCCCGATCGCCGCGGCGACCCTCGCCGTTGCCCGGGAATCCACGGCCGAGGTCGCCGTGCACCTGGACCACGCCGAGGACCCCGAACTCGCCCTCGCGGCGATCGAACTCGGCTTCACCTCGGTGATGTACGACGGCGCGAAGCTCGACTATGCCGAGAACGTCCGGGAAACGGCTCGGGTGGTGCGCGACGCCCATGCGGCGGGCGTGTACGTCGAGGCGGAACTCGGGGAGATCGGGGGGAAAGATGGCGCGCACGCCCCCGGGGTGCGCACCGACCCGGGCGAGGCGGCCCGATTCGTCGCCGAAACCGGGGTGGACGCCCTCGCCGTGGCGGTCGGTTCCTCCCACGCGATGACCGAGCGCACCGCGAGCCTGGATCTCGACCTCATTACCGAGATCCATCGGGCATTGGAGGTGCCGCTCGTCCTGCACGGCTCCTCGGGTGTTCCTGATGCGACGATCCAGGCAGGCATCGAGGCGGGGCTGACGAAGATCAACGTGTCCACGTACCTGAATACGCAGTTCACCGCCGCCATTCACGAGTTCTTCGACGCGAATCCGAACGTCGTGGATTCTCGCAAATATCTCGGCGCGGGCCGGAACGCGCTCCGCGACGGCGCGGCGAACCTGTTGCGTCTGTTCGCGCTGAAGGAACGCGCATGAGCAAACAGAAACGGATGGGCCAGATCCTCGACCTCCTCGCGGAGAAGCAGGAAGTCTCCGTGCAGGAACTCGTGGACACGTTGGGCATCTCCCCCGCGACTGCCCGCCGGGACCTCGACGGTCTGGCTGAGCAACAGCTGCTCACCCGTACCCGGGGTGGGGCGATGGCGCACGCGATCGCCTTCGACCTCCCGGTTCGATACCGGGACCAGCGCAACGCGTCGCAAAAGTCGGTCATTGCGCATGCGGTATCCGCGATGATTCCCCACGGGTCCATCATCGGACTCAGTGGGGGAACGACGACGACGGCCGTCGCCGAAGCGCTCATGGCGCGCCCTGACGTGTTGGAATCCACCGGCTCCCCGAGCCTGACGGTCGTGACGATCGGGGTGAACATCGCCACCCAACTCGCGATGCGCCCGCAGATCCGCACAGTGATTGCCGGAGGAGTGGTCAACCCGCGCAGTTATGAGGCGATCGGGCCGTACGCCGAAGCGGTGATCAAAGGGGTTACCCTCGATTACGCGATCGTCGGTACCGACGGGATCGATGAGGTGCACGGCGCGACCTCCCAGGATGATCACGAGGCGCAGGTGACGAAACTGATGATGAGCCGCGCCGCGAAAACGATCCTCGTGGCCGATTCGACGAAGTTCGACCGTCGTGCCTTCGCCACCGTCGGGGGTCCCGAGGAGTTCGCGACGGTCGTCACTGACCGCGGCGTCAGCGAGGATCAGCTCGAGCGTTTCACCCGCCGCGGCTTCGACATCAAAATCGCCGACTCCCCCTAGCGCCGCGGCGTAGGGTGGGGGCATGGGAATTGAAAAAGCAGGCACCGTCACGATCAAAGACCTCGGTGAGGTCACGCGAATCGGCTTCGGCGCGATGCGGATCATCGGCGACGGCGCGTGGGGAGAACCCGACGATATCGATGCTGCTCACGCCGTGGTGCGCCGCGCGGTAGAACTCGGGGTCAATTTCATCGACACCGCCGACTCCTATGGCCCGGAAGTCAGCGAGCGGATCCTTGCCGACGTACTTCACCCGTATCCGGCCGGACTTCGCATCGGGACCAAGGCGGGGCAAGCACGCCCAGGACCGGGGAAGTGGGTACCCCTGGGCCGCGCAGAATACCTGCGCCAACAAGCGGAGCTGAGCCTGCGCCGTCTGAACGTCGATGCGCTCGACCTCTTCCAACTCCACCGGATCGATCCGAAGGTGGAGCTCGCCGAACAGTTCGGTGTGATGGCGCAGTTGCAGTCCGAAGGCAAGGTGCGCGCGCTCGGGCTCTCGGAGGTCTCCGTGGCGGAGATCCAGGAGGCGGAGAAACACTTCACCGTCGCGAGCGTGCAGAACCGCTACAACGTCTCTGATCGCAAATCCGAGGACGTTTTGGAATATTGCACCGAGAACGGGATCGCCTTCCTGCCCTGGGCGCCGCTGGATGCGGGCAGGCTCGCGGAGAAGGGCGGCCCGGTCGACGCCGTCGCCCAGCGCCTGGGCGTCACGCACTCACAGGTTGCACTCGCGTGGTTGCTGCATCGCTCGCCGGTGATGCTGCCGATTCCCGGTACGTCCTCAGTAGCCCACCTCGAGGCGAATATCGCGGCCGCCGACCTGGAGTTGGATGACGACGCCCTAACCGAACTCGATTAGGGCGTCGTAGCGAGGGTTATTCGCAAACCATCTCGAGGGACTTGGGCTCGTCCTCAACTTCGGCGAGCTCGGTGTCCGGCTTGAGTTCCTTGGAGGTGCCTTCGAAGTTCTCCTCGGAGTAGATCGTCACGGTCGCGGCGGAGCCTACTCGAAGGCTGTCAGCCTCATCGGTCCAGTCTCGGTCGGCGCCGGGCAGGTCGGCGAGGTTCTTGTATTCGCCGGGGTCGATGAGCTGGAAGTTGTCGTCCTGGTCGTCGAAGTCCTCCCCGTCAAAGAGGTGAATGAAGCAGCCATCGTCGGGGCCTTCGGTTTCCGCCCCGGGTTCTGGTGTCTCCACTTCGTTGCCCTCAGGGGCATCGGCCTCGGGAGCAGATTCGGTGTCTTCCGTAGGTTCGGCGTCCTCCGCGGGCGCTTCCGTTTGTTCGGCAGTGTCCTCCGGAGCGTTGGACTCATCGGCGTCGCCGCCCCCGCAACCGGCAAGGAAGAGACCTGCCGCCAGGGTGGTGGCCGTTGCAAGAACTCGTGATCGACGCATCATCTTTTTGCCTTCCTGCTTTCGAGTAGGCCGCGAAAATTCGCCACCTGAGCACATCGAGCGCTCCACTTCCACCCTAATCCCCCACCTTGGCAAGTAAATGGGGTCAAGATGAGAGCCTTCTCATCGCCCCTCGCCAACGGCATGGATGATGAGCCACGATGGGTGACGGGTCGAGGGATCGGATGGTGTGCTTGGATGAGTGATCGATACGCTGAGTTCCTCCGCGACTATTCCCGGCTCCTCCCCGCGCGCGCTCCCGCCTACTTGCAGCCGGCGCCGGCCCGGTTCATCGTGCTGTCTGATTTGCACGGCTCGAACCGGCTGGATCTGGTTCACGCAGTGACCAACACGGAACGGGCCGCTGGGCGGGACCTGTCGGCCGTCCTTATTCTCGGTGACCTCGTAAATTTCGGATTCCCGATCGAGTTACGGCTGAAAAGGTTCCGGGCCTCGCTGGCGCGACTGGCGATCCCCGTGCTGGTGATTCTCGGGAACCACGATAAGCACAGGCCCAAGGACAGCTCGGTCGCGCGGCACCTGGCTAAGATCCCTAATGTCACGCTGATGCAGACGGGGAACGGCTACCAGTTCCCGACGTTCGGGCCGATCAGTGTTGGCGGGTTTGATGATCCGCGCTACTTCGGCGATAACAATGTTGGGAACGCCAAGAAGCAGAAGCCTGCACGCGAGGCGTTCCTCAAGGCGGCACGAGCGCGGGGCGGAGTCCCGGATATCGTCATGGTGCACGAACCGTATGCGGCGGGGGCGCCGCCGGCGCTGTGGTTGAACGGTCATATGCATGCACCGAAATTGGATCCGGCTCGCCGCCGGGTGCAGGTCGGGATGTTCACCGACGGGTCGTTCTACTACAACCGCAAGGTCCATCGGCGCGCGACCTCGAACTTCGTTTTGCTCGCAGCACGTGAGAGCCCTGAGTCCGCTTCCGTTGCGAGTGTGACGTTCCAGTGGAAGCGCGGGGTCCCGTACCTGTCTGACATCGACGACGCGGAGATTCCGGTATCGAAATAGTGCCTGCTTTAGGGCAGTAGTCCCCTCTTCGGAGGGAGCCAAGCCGGCAGTCTCGAACCACTCTCTGAATTGCGGAGGGAGCTGACAGCAAAAGTTCTGTAGAACCCGGAGGCCAGGCTCTACTTTCCATCTCCCGACGGGCGTCAATAACCTCCTGGCCAGCAGCAACTAGGGGGCAAAGGTCCACTCCCCGTGCTACGTGATTTGGCCGATTCTTGCTAGGTCCCTACATCGTCGCCGGAATACAGGCAGGATGTACAAGCATGATGTACCAGCTCCGTTGGTGGAGAGCAGCGCACCGTGAGCGGATCGGACTCACGCTCGCTTTGCCCACCACACTCCTGATCCAGAATTCACCCGACATCCTCGATAAAGGAACGGCATTATCTGTCTCCCCCCTCGTAGAAGTAGCGCTATTCCTAGCACTTGCCGCGACCACGGTTCTTGTATTCACATGCCTGCGCACATCGTGGGCACAGACAACTTATGCTCTCTCGATCGGCAGGAAGCCGTGGAGCTATTGCCGCCCGTCTCCCGCCTCGCGCTTCCTCCGCACCGGGGAGCGCGGATAATTGCATAGGTTGTTCAATCGCTGGCGCGCCGGCGCCGTATGCTGGATCGCTTCCGCTCTGCTACTTCCCGTGCAGGTACTCGTCGCACAGCGGTGGCCGGGGGGATATTCCATTACAGAGAACGCCATCAGCGATCTCGGAGTCACGTACTGCGGACCGTTCGTCGACGGAAATGCGCTTGTCCGTGACGTTTGTTCTCCCTGGCATCTCGTCTTCAATGCAGGGGTCATCGCATCCGGAATCCTAATGGTTATCGGGGCGTTCTTTCTACATGGGTGGTGGACAGGCCGATCGGGCCGCGCTGGAACGATCCTGATGGCACTTGCAGGTGCCTGCGTGATTGTCGTGGGTTTCACGCCTTGGAACCTGAGTCCTGATCTCCATGACGGCGCTGCGTTCAGCCAGGCCCTTGCGCAATGGTTCGCCATGCTCCTATTGGCCAGGGCAGCGGGTCCCGGGCACTTCCGACTACTCGCGGTTGTCACGGTTGTAATTTCGATCAGCGGCTTCGTTTCTTTCCTCGCGGCGCTCCAAGGAATGCCTGTTCCCCTCCTTGGCTTCGGCATCGCCGAACGAATCTCCTTCGACTCCCTCACGTTGTGGACGGCTGTCGCCGGTATCGTCGTACTGGCCAGCGAAGGTAGGAGCGCAGAAGAACCTCCAACTGGCAGTGCGACCTAGCCCCAGGCCCACCCTTGCGGCGAGGGCCGGCTCCATGCACAACGACCCGGGAAGCACCCCCTGCCCTCGCTTTCCCACGTTAAACCCGTAGCCGACTCAATCAATGAAGGGATTTGATGAACACCATTGGTCTTACGATCGCTGGGTTCGCCGGCATTATGATCGCTATTATTGGAGTTCTTTTCCTTATCCGCCCGCGCGCGATCGCTACGACTTTCGGGCTGCCTGCGTTACCACTTGCGGATGCGACACCATGGCTCCGGCTCAAAGGGGTACGTGACCTCACGACCGGCATTGTAGCGATTACGCTCCTACTCCTGGTATCGCCAAATGGTGATCGGATGGATTCTGCTCGCGTGTGCAATCATCCCGATCGGTGACGCTGCGATCGTGCTAGTCGCGCGGCGATCCCAAGGCAGCATGGGGGATACACGGAGCGACAGCAGCGGTAATGATCGTCGGCGCGGTACTCCTGCTGAGCGCTTGACCTTTGCCGAAGTGTGCATCGCAGATCGCAAGCGTTCAGATGCAGCTGGTGCCCCAGGCCGGACTTGAACCGACGACCGACGGATTATGAGTCCGCTGCTCTAACCTGCTGAGCTACTGGGGCGTTCCCGCGTTTACTTTACCGATTCGCCCCGCGTTGCGCATATCGGCGCGCGAAGTAGGAGGCATTACTGCACCTGGATCAGGGCGCGGTGACGCTTTTCCACTTCCAAGAGCTCGGTGAAAATAGCGCTGTAGGATTCGTCGGCGGGATCTGTGCGGGACAGGCGCGCCTTGAGCTCCCCGATTTCGCGGGTGAGAACCAGCCGGGCGAGCGCGTTCACCACGCCCCGTGCCCAGTCCCCCACGTAATCGGGCTGGTCGTGCGGCAGCGGGGTGACGGCAAGTTCGGTGATGAGCGGTGCCACCGGGCCTGCGTTCTCTAAGATCTGTTCTGCCCAGGCGTTCAACGCCTTCGCATGCGCCGTCGATCCTTCCCCCTGCGCGGTCAGCTCCGCGACCTGCTCACCGTACGCGTGTACTCCCCCGCCGGCGCGGATGACATCGTAAACAGCCCGGTAGGCAGGGACGGCGAACGCCTCCGGTCCCAGATCATCGAAGCCTGCCGCCAATGCGTGCTCGGGCAGCTGCAGCACCACCGAGAGCACCTGGCGTTCCAGTCGCACGACGGGATCGTTCATCATCGATGGGTCGGGCCCGCGCACGAATTGAACTGCCTCGCCATTCCCCCTCTGCGGCGCGCCCCCGGCCGACGGCCCGCCTGCCGGGCCGCGTTGGCGGCTTTCTGGCCCCTGCTGCGGCCGGGTGCGTTGGGGATTCCGGGCGGCGGAATTCACCGCTCGCAGCACTGAAGGTTCGTCCATGCCGAGCCACCCGGCCAGGCGCCGCGCGTACTCCCCGCGCAGGGCGTTGTCTCGAATTTGGGCGACGACGGGCGCGCCCGCACGAAGGCCCGCGACCCGCCTCTCGAGGAGGTCGAGGTTGATGTCCTTGATGACCGATTCGATCGCGAATTCGAACAGGGGCTTCTTCGCCTGCACGAGTTCCAGTAACGCCTCGTTGCCCTTCGCGAGCCGCAGGTCGCACGGGTCCATCCCCGAGGGCTCGACGGCGACGAAGGTCTGCGCCCCGAACCGCTGGTCCTCGGCAAAGGCGCGCAGCGCGGCTTTCTGCCCCGCTTCATCCCCATCGAAGGTAAAAATGATTTCCCCACCCACGGCCTGGCCGCTGGAGAGCAACACGCCGGCGTTGCCGGTCGCGGCGTCACCGATGATCCGCCGGACCACGCGGATGTGATCGGGACCGAAGGCCGTGCCGCAGGTCGCGACGGCGGTCTCCTCCCCCGCGATGTGCATCGCCATGACGTCGGTGTAGCCTTCGACGACGACGACCCGCTTCTTCTTCGCCATGTCCCGTTTGGCAAGGTCGAGCCCGTAGAGCACTTGGGCTTTCTTATAGATCGGGGTCTCGGGGGTGTTGAGGTATTTCGGCCCGGGGTCGTCCTCGTACAACTTCCGCGCGCCGAATCCCACGACCGAACCGGTC
>CAMXUZ010000340.1 GCA_947251855.1 uncultured Ruaniaceae bacterium | reverse complement strand
GGGGTGGTCGGCCTCGTCGGCCATGTAGGTGCGATTGATGGCGTCTTGACGGCGCAGCTCGTGGTTGGATGCGTACGGCGCGATATGGCTGAGGTCGGGATCGGCGACGTGGCCCTTCCACTCGTCACCCTCCTGACCGCGGAAGAACTCGAAGGTGCGAAACCGCGGGTGGTAGGTGGCCCCGCCGTCGAGCCAGTAGTGCTGGTGGTCGGTGACGAGGTGGGTGTACACGCCCGCGTCGGTGAGCAACTGCGGGACCGAATCGTCGAAGGGTTCCAGCGGACCCCAACCGCGGTGGAGGAAGTTGTACCGCCCGGTGTGCATCTCCCGGCGCGCGGGCATGCAGGGCATCGAGCCGCCGTAGCAGTTCTCGTACGTCACGGAGCGCGCGGCGAGCCGTTCGAAGTTCGGGGCGTGGACCCCTTCCGCCCCGTACGGGGGGAGGAATTTGCGGTTGAGGGTATCGAACATGACGACGATAGCGCGCAATGAAGCTCCTTAACGGACGTGTTTGATTCGATAGACGGCAAGGGAACCGCCGATCATGATGAGCGCCGCGACGAGGTAGAGCTCGGTGAATCCGGCGATGCCGAGCACGATCCACCCGACGACGGGGGCGATGGGCACGTGGTGGGCGGAGTTGAGGATCCCCAGGTCGCGGGCCCGGCTGCGGGGGTTGGGCAGGGTGTCGGTGACGAGCGCCTGGTCCACGGAGAGGAACATCCCGAAGCCCGCCCCGAGGAGCATCGCGGCCACGATCGCGCTGTTCCACGTGGGAACGAACGCGAGGCACAGCGCGGCGGCCGCCTGCAGGGTCCCGGCGATCGCGACGAAGATGCGCCGGATGTGCACGCGGTCGGAGATCCACCCGCCGAACCACGTGGCGACGCCGCTCGTGGCGAGGTAGATGAGCACGAGGATCATCAGCGCCCCATCGGGGTCGGGCAGGTGCAACTCGTCGGCGAGGAAGTAAAGCAGGTACGTCGTGCCCACGAGGTTCCCGGCGTTGATGAGTACGCGGGAGACGACCGCCCAGTTGAAGTCCCGGTACTTGGGGTCGGCCGGCCGGAAGGGGGGAAGTTTCTCGTCCTTCGTGACCGGTGGGAGCGGGGGTTCCTTCGCGAGCAGGAGGAACGGCAACGGGGTGAGCATCGCGATTCCCGCCACGGCGGCCCAGCTCGCTCCGATGCCGGTGACGAGTTCGGTCACGAGCACCATTCCCCCGGCGAGGGCGATCACTTGCGGGATGCCCATCGCCGCCGAGGCCCGCCCGCGCTGGTTCACCGGTACTTGGTCGGCGATCATCGCCGAGAGCGAGACGAGGATCATCGCCTTGCCCACCGCGACGAGGAAGATGAGCCCGGCCACGACCACGACGGAGGTCTGCAGGCCGACGAGCGCGAACGGGATCCCGGCGACGAAGAAGCCCGCGAGCGCCCACGAACGGCGCCGACCGAATGCGAGGTTCGTGCGGTCGCTCAGCGCCCCGATGAGGGGGATCCCCACGAGGATGACGACGGCGATCTCGGCGATGAGGAAGGAGCTCACCCCGACCTTGTGCTCGGGGCTGAGCACGCTCGCGAGCTTCACCACCATGAACTGCCCCGGGAGCATCACCAGGAGCCAGAACCCGAACCAGGCGGCGGCGAAGCCGAGCAGCCACGCCCCGGACACCGGGCGGATGGGGTCGGTGGAGTTTCGCGCGTCGATCGCTTGCGGGTCCGTCATTGCACCTTCTTTCGCAGACCCATCGTACGCGCTAATTCGCAGGCGGTGCGCCCACGTGGGCCGGGCTACAGCACCTTGTCGAGGAAGGCCCGGGTGCGGGCCTCTTTCGGGGCGGCGAAAATGTTGGCCGGGGTGTCTACTTCGACGATCACGCCGTCGTCCATGAAGACGACCCGGTCCGCCACCTCGCGGGCGAAGCCCATTTCGTGGGTGACGACGACCATCGTCATCCCCTCCTTGGCGAGGTCCTTCATCACCGCGAGCACCTCTCCCACGAGTTCGGGGTCGAGCGCCGAGGTGGGCTCGTCGAAGAGCATGATCTTCGGTTCCATCGCCAGCGCCCGAGCGACCGCGACGCGTTGCTGTTGCCCACCGGAGAGGCGTCGCGGGTACTCGTTCTCCTTCTCGGCGAGTCCGACCTTGTGCAGGAGCGCGACCCCGCGTTCGTGGGCGGCCTTCTTACCGAGTCTGCGGACCATCATCGGCGCGAGCATGACGTTCTCGATCACCGATTTGTGGGGGAAGAGGTTGAACTGTTGGAAGACCATTCCGATCTCGGCGCGCACGCCGTCGATGCGGGTCTTGCGGTCGGTCAGGTGCCGACCGTCGATGACGATTTCGCCCCCGTTGCTCTCCTCGAGCCGGTTCAGGCAGCGCAGCAGCGTACTCTTCCCGGACCCGGACGGGCCGATGACGCACACCACTTCACCGTTCTCGACGTGGAAGTCGATGCCGGTGAGTACCTCGTTGGTCCCGAAGGACTTGTGCAGGTTCTTGACCTCGATCATCATGAGCGGGCCTCCAAATGCTTCTCCGTGATCCTCAGGATCAACGAGAGGGTGAGCGTGATAGCTAAGTAGAACACCGCGACGAGGGTGTAGATCTCGACCGCATTGAAGTGGTTCGAGGCGATGGTGCGGCTCTGGAAGAGCAGCTCGGGCACGAGGATGACCGAGAGCAGCGAGGTGTCTTTGATGCTGATGATGAACTGGTTGCCCAGCGGCGGGATCATCCGCCGGAACGCTTGGGGCCACACCACTTTGATCATCGTGATGTGGTGGCTCATCCCTAGGGATCGGCCCGCTTCCATCTGGCCGTCATCGATCGATTGCACGGCACCGCGCACGATCTCGGCGATGTAGGCCCCGGAGTTGATCCCGATGACGATGATCCCGGCGACGAGGGAAGGCAGCGTGTATTTGATGATCAGCGGCAGCGCGTAGAACAGCCAGATCGCTTGCACCAGCAGCGGCGTCCCCCGGATGACCTCGATGTAGGCGATCGAGATCCAGTTGAACGGTTTGAAGCGGCTGATCCGCCCGAGCCCGAAGATCGCGCCGAGCACGAATCCGATGAGGAGACCGGTAACGGAGACGAGCAGGGTGTACCAGAGCCCGGTCAGGAGCTGG
>CAMXUZ010000339.1 GCA_947251855.1 uncultured Ruaniaceae bacterium | reverse complement strand
GATCGTCCCCTTCGCTTCGAGAACACGGTCACGCATCTTCACAAACTCTCGCTGTTGTTCGCGGCTCAGCGGATAGGGATTGTCCTTGAGCCATTGGATGCCTTCAGGCGTAATTTGCGTTACGGCGCGCTCAACATCGGCGAGTAACCCGGAGCGACGCAGCTCAAACGTCGCCCAATTAGCACGGTTTTCATAGGAGTAGCCGTGCTTGAGCTTCCGGTGAATTTCGTCGCCAAAGTCACGAGCGGTGACTCGACGAACGGCTTCTATGTAGTCGGTGCGGTGGTGTGGCTTTCCATCCGCGGCGACCTCAAGGACCACCGGCAACATGGACTGCCAGTTATAAATCTGTGAGCTCATCTCTACTCATCATCCTCTCGAATCCCCTCCACAATCCTCACAGTCTCCACCGCCACACGCGTGACCTTCGCGATGAGATCCACGATGTACCGCGGATTGCCTACCTCGTCGGCCCAGTCGTTGGGGTCATTCACGATTCCCGATGCCTTGTCCTTCTTTACCTGGTACCGGTCAATAATCCACGCCAGCGCAGACCGCGAACCGAGCATGTACGCGTCCGCCTCGGCCGGAATGTCGCGCACGGTCACGAACTTGTTGTAGACCAACGTCGTTACGTCGTTGACGTTCTTACCCGTCTCTGGGTCCTTCTTCTTCGCCCACTTCATCTTCTGCACGCGCCACGTCTCGCGGTCGTTCTCGTCCGTCGATGCCTTCACATCTACCGTGACCGGCCACGGCTCCACGTCCTCGTAGTTCACATGCAGATCCATGAGCTCCCGGCCGGCGGCAGCCAGCTGGTCGAACCGCGCCCGCGACGTCGGCGTTTCGATATGCGGCAACATCTTCTTCAGGTCCGCGGCGTACTTCTCCCGGTACCCGGGGTCGTGTAGCTGCCCATAGACGAAGTAGAAGATGTCATCCTTCGTCACATCCGAGCCCAGCGAGTCGCGGTAAATCCCAAGAATCTCGTCCGTGATGTTGTCCACGCGCCGGTACCCGTCGAGGATTTCTCCTTCGGTACTAGGCTCCGAGCCTTCCGATGCCCCCATCCCAAAGTCCAGCTCACCCTCCGGCGCCTCGGTGGGCTCCCAGGTCCAGCGGGGGAAGAATTGAGTGGTAGCGATGACGTGCAAGTCTGGCATGAGATTTGCTCCGAGTGCAGAAGGAAGCGTTGATTCGCCTGGAGCAGTGAATAGAATTCCGAGGTTGGAGTGTTTTGGAGAAGGAAAGATTTTCGGGAGCTGATAGCGGCGATGGTTCAGCGCTTCGTCGAAAAAGACGAATTGCTTAGCAAAAGGACGGTAAAGCGCATTCGTCATGAATCCGTCAGCACTTAGACTTTGATTCCTTTCAACTCGGGCTACGAGGCTGGATGACCATTTGATGATGGTTGGATCGCTAAGGTCCGGTTCTCTTTCTTGCAACTCCTTGAGCCCCGAGTACTTAGTAATGGAGTCGAGAGCTCGGTCGTAGGCGGCTTGAAGTTTCGCCACTTTGCCGTCCAGCTTGGATATTGAGAAGTCATATATCCAGGCATCACGATTAGATTGCAAGCCGGCGGAAAATAGTTCGAAAATCG
Organism: uncultured Ruaniaceae bacterium; assembly: GCA_947251855.1. The sequence goes on along the minus strand of CAMXUZ010000339.1, from coordinate 940 downwards.
AAGTGAGGTTTCGTTTCTTGTCCCCGAGCACAGGCCAAGACTCGAAGTCCTCGTCTCTTTGATTTAGCCAGTCACCGTAAATATTGGGCTCAATAATTTGCCAATCGACATTATCGAGCGTGGAGCGATCAACAATCGCAAGTTTGTCTTCAGCACTGAGATAGTCACCGATATCGCGATAGTGGATACACACATCGTCGGGGATTTCACGTTTAACGGCGATGATTACAGCTACGGTGTTTCGACTTCCGGAGCCGAAGACTTTGCCTCCTTCCTTGCGGGACTGTTCGCCGGCTGTACGTTGGTTACCGCGAAGGTTGTACACGTAAATGTCGCTGAGTTCGTCGTCTAGCGAAAGGCGCACCCCATCGGCGGTGTTGCCGTCTATCCAGCCGCCGTTGGACACGAACGCCATGACGCCGTGTGTACCGAGTCGGTCGATGGACCAGCGGAAGGCGCGGAGGTAGGAGTCGTACAGTGAGTTCTTGTTAGTAGCGGACGAGTTGGCGACGAAGGTTTCCTCGATACGTTTGTCGAGCGTCGGGTACCTGAGGTTTTGGTTGTTATCGTTCGAGCTCGTCTGGCCCACGGAGTAGGGCGGATTGCCGATGATGATATTGATAGGAGCGTCGATTTGCCGTTGGATGGCGGCGTTGTTTTCCTTGAATACTTTGAGATCGAGGATGTCGCCTTCTTCGTGGATCTGGAAGGTATCGGCAAGTGCGATGCCGTCGAAGGGGACGTACTCGGGCTCGGGTTCGCCACTGCGTTGGGCGCGTTCGGCTTGGAGCGCGTTGTAGGTTGTCTCGATGTTGACCGCGGCGACGTAGTAGGCGAGCAGCATGATCTCAGTGGCGTGGAGCTCGGTCGCGTACTTGCGGGCGAGGTCCTCCGGCTCGATGAGACCGGACTGGAGGAGCCGCACCATGAATGTGCCGGT
>CAMXUZ010000338.1 GCA_947251855.1 uncultured Ruaniaceae bacterium | reverse complement strand
CCTCGCGCTCGCCGGGCGGGAGGGCACGGCGAGCCCGGGGCGGATGATCCTCGCCGGGGTCGCCGTCGCTCAAGGCGCCTCGGCGTTCGTTTCCTTCACCCTCTTCGCCACTGTCCGCGGCGATTCCTACCGGGAGATCCTCACCTGGCTGCTGGGCTCGGTGGCGGGCTCGACGTGGACCTCAGTCGCGATCGCCGCCGGCGCGCTGGTCCTCGTAGGGCCACTCATCCTCGGATCGGCGCGGACGCTCGATTCGTTCGCGTTCGGCGACGTCGCGGCCGCCTCCCTCGGCGTGGACGTCGCCCGGTCCCGATGGCTGCTGCTCACCGCGACGGCGCTACTCACCGGGGCGATGGTGGGCGTCTCGGGCGCGATCGGGTTCGTCGGCCTCGTGTTCCCCCACGTCGTGCGGCTGCTCGTGGGAAGTGGCCACCGGCTCGTGCTCCCGCTCGCGGCGCTCACCGGCGCGATCTTTCTCACCTGGGCAGACACGCTCGCCCGGACGGTGTTCGCGCCGCAGGAGTTGCCGGTGGGCATCGTCACTGCCGCCGTGGGTGCGCCGGTGTTCGCGTGGTTGCTGCGCCGTCGAAACGGTGCGCGATGAGAACCGATCTATGGACCGAAGGGCTCCGTTATGCCGCCGACGGGCGGCGCGGAGGGGGGATCAGGATTCTTGACGGCGTCGACCTCACCGTGCGTGCGGGGAAGGTGCGGGGGGTGCTCGGGCCGAACGGATCGGGCAAGACGACGCTGCTCCGCCTGCTCATCGGGGCGCTGCGCGCGAGCGGTGGGGAGAGCTACGTCGGCGAGGCCCGCGCCGGGAGCGGCGGGGGTGACCGGTTTCGCGCGTTATCGGCGATGCCGCGCCTGGAGCGGGCCCGCCTGCTCGCGATGGTCGAACAGGACGCCCAGGCGCACACCGACCTCACTGTTGCCGAGGTCATCGCGCTCGGCCGGCTCCCCCACCAGGGCCGGTTCCAGGTCGCCGATCCCAGCGCGGGCCTTCCGCGGGAGGTGGCCCGGCGCGTGGGCGTTGCCCACCTTCTGCAGCGGAGTTTCCACACCCTCTCCGGCGGTGAACGCCAGCGGGTCCACCTCGCCCGGGCACTCGCCCAGACCCCGCGGGTGCTGCTGCTCGACGAGCCGACGAATCACCTCGACATCGCCGCGCAGTTGCAGTTGCTCGATCTCGTGCGCGGGGTCGCCGCCGAGGGGGCGGGTGTACTCATCACGTTGCACGACCTGTCGCTCGCGGCTCGGGTGTGTGATGAGGTGACCGTGTTGCAGCGCGGGCAGATCGTCGCGGCGGGGCGGCCGCTGGAGGTGCTCACGCCCGCCCTCATCGGCGAGGTGTGGGAAGTGCGGGCGCGTTGGGTCACCGACGGTGGGCAGCACGCGCTCATCTTCACTTAGGCGTACGCTGAGACCCGGTGAGGTGACCAGCCCAGCGAGGTGAACAGCCCAGCGAGGTGAATTCGATAGTGAGTCAGGCGACGACGGTGCTGCCGGGGCCGAATCGGCGCGGCGTGGTGCTCATTTCCACCGCGCATCTCGCGAACGACCTTTACCAGGGCGTGGTGCCGGCGATGTTGCCCTTCCTCGCCGCGGAGCGCGGCTACTCATACGCAGCCCTCGCCGGGCTCACCCTCGCCGCCACGCTCATCTCCTCCATCGCCCAGCCGGTGTTCGGCGTGATCGGTGACCGCCGGCCGCTGCGGTGGATGATCATGGCGGGGATCGCCGCGGCCGCCGGCGGGATCGCGGTTGCGGGGGTGACGTCGTCGTACGCCCTCACGTGGGTGCTCATCGCGCTCTCGGGGCTCGGGATCGCGGCGTTCCATCCGGAAGGTTCCCGGGCCGCCCGGCAGGCGGCGGGTAATTCCAACAAGGCGATGAGCATCTTCGCCCTCGGCGGGAATGCCGGCTTCGCGCTCGGTTCGCTCGTGGCCACGCCCGTGTTCCTCCACTTCGGTGTGAAGGGCACTCCCCTGCTGGCGCTGCCCGCGGCGGTGATGATCGCCGTCCTCATTCGCCATCTCGGGCCGGTGCTGGAGGGCAAGACCGGCGCGAAGAAGCCGCGCAGCCTACCCACGGGAACGGATAATTGGTGGGCGTTCTCCGGTCTCATCGCCGTGATCATCGTTCGCTCCACGATGTTCTTGTCGATGACCTCTTTCCTCGGGCTCTTCTTCGTGCACAACCTCGGCACCTCCGAGGCGGCGAGCGGGGCGGTGCTCACGACCTTCCTCTTCGCCGGCGCCGCAGGCACGTTGCTCGGCGGATGGATCGCCGATCAGTGGAACCGGATCGCGAGCATGCAGATCGGGTTCGCGCCCTCACTGCCTGCCCTCGGGGGTGTGCTGCTGAGCCCGAACCCCGCGATCGCCACCGGGTTCGTGATCCTCCTGGGCGTGGCCCTCTACCTGCCGTTCTCGGTGATCATCATGCTCGGCCAGGACTACCTGCCGAACCGGATCGGCACCGCCAGCGGGGTCACCGTCGGGTTACCGATGACCGTCGGCGGGTTGTTCGCCCCGCTCGTGGGCACGCTCGCCGACCACACCAGCCTCACCCTCGCGCTCGCCACGCTGCTCGTGCTTCCTATCCTCGCGATCGTGATCACCGCGTTCTTGACCGATCCGCAGCGGACGCCGGCGGCCTGACCGCCCAGCGGACGCGCCGCGGGTTGGCAACGGTGGTGTCCCGAGCGGCTTCTCGGTCGCTGGTAGTAGACCGGTGAACGTCCGTCATCGTGCAGCAACTCCTCTCCACTGCGCGTTGATCCCAAGATCTGCGCATCGACCAGTGGGCTCTCCGGCATGGGCCGGACCACCTCCACCGTGGCCAGATCTGCTCAGAATATGCAATGGGTGCAAGAGCAGCGGTGCGATGGATCGCGATCCACACGCTGCGACGACGCCATAATTGGGGTAAAGTTCTGATCTCATATCCTCGTAGCAAGGGAGGATCGGATGGTAACGCCAGAATTAGTGGCAGATACGCTCGTCGAGGTCGCGTCCCAACTGGCCAACGGCTACGACACGGCGGACTTTCTCCATTCTGTGGCCGAGCACGCCGTCACCCTCACCGGGGCGAAGGCCGCGGCGATCCTCCTCGCGGACGCTGCCGGGGAGCTGCAGTACATGGCCGCCACGACCGAGCGCGCCGAGATCCTGCAGGATCTCGCGGAGCATCACGAAGATGGGCCCTGCCAGGAGTGTTTCCGCACCGGCGAACCCGTCATCGCCACCGACCTGCACGAGGCGGGGGCCCGCTGGCCGGTGTTCGCCCCACGCGCCGTTTCGCTCGGCTACGAAGCGGTCCACGTGCTGCCACTACGGTTTCGCGAACACAACATCGGGACCTTGAAACTGTTTCTGCCGCGCCAGACCCCGTTGGACTCCACCCAGGTGAAGATTGTTCAGGCGCTGGCGGATATCTTCGCCATCACGGTGCTGCAGGGCCGTAACCTGGACCAGGCGCAGACGGTGAACGCGCAACTTCAAGGAGCGCTGGCGAGCCGCATCCTCATCGAACAAGCAAAGGGCGCCCTCGCGCAACGCTTGGGAGTGTGCGCAGATGAGGCCTTCCTCATCCTGCGGGACCATTCCCGCCGGCACCGCCAGCCGCTGACGGACCTGTGCAGCG
>CAMXUZ010000337.1 GCA_947251855.1 uncultured Ruaniaceae bacterium | reverse complement strand
CTGACGAGCGCGACCGCCTGCACCCCGTGGGTGACGACGATGGGTGCAAGCACGACGACCATCGCTGCGGTGGGGCCAGAGACTTGCACGTTGGACCCGCCGAAGACAGCGGCGATGAAACCCGCGACGATGGCGGTGATGATTCCCGCCTCCGCCCCCGCCCCGGAGGAGACTCCGAAACCGAGGGCGAGGGGGAGCGCGACGATCCCGACGGTGAGGCCGGCCATGAGATCAGCGCGCCAGGTGCGGGGGAGTGCGGCGTAGTCGTTGGCCTGGGGCAGCAGGCTACGAAAATACTGCCAGATCTTCATTAACTTCTTTCGTTGTTGGGAGGTAACGTCTTAATTGGGCAGGTCGGGCAGAGAGGTCACGTCGAGGGCGGAATGCTTCGCGTGCACGACCTCGGTGAGGAAGCGCCGTGCCGAGGCGAGGAGATCGGCGATCTCCGGGGTCGTCACTCGGTAGTACACGTGACTTGCGCGGCGCTGGGAGGTGACCACCTGGTTCTGGCGGAGGACCGCGAGGTGAGACGACAGGTGGGAGGCTTCTAATCCCGTGTGCTGCTGCAGTTCGCTGACGGTGTGTTCCTCGCCGTCGGAGAGCAGCTCGAGCGCATGGATGCGGATGGGATGGGCGAGGCTCTTGAACAGCCCGGCCTTCACCTCGTACATCGGACGGTGCGACTGACTTAATGACATGATGAATCCATCATATCGGGAGGCCGGGGGGTTCTGCTATGAGCCAGATCGCACCCGCGGAGGGTGCGGGTGGGTACGGTGGAGGTAGCCGCCGCGCCGAGCGTAACGAACTGAAGAAGGGGCTCCCAGATGCTTCCCGTACGCCTTGATGCCAACGTGCCCGTACTCATGTGGGCGAAGGAGGAGGACGTCGACTCCGCCGCCATCCGCCAACTTCAGAACATCGCAACCCTGCCCTGGGTGGAAGGGGTGCGGGTGATGCCGGACGTCCATCTGGGCAAGGGCGCGACCGTGGGATCCGTCATCGCGATGAAGGACGCGGTCTCCCCGAACGCCGTCGGAGTGGACATCGGCTGCGGAATGCTCGGGGTGCGCACGAGCCTCACCACGGCCGATCTCCCCGATGACCTCGGCCCGCTCCGCCGCCGGATCGAAGCGGCGGTACCCGTGGGTTTCGCCGCCCACGACGAACCGGTGGATCTCACCTCGTTGCGCCCGCTCGAAGACGAGGACCAACACTCACCGGTGCTCCACGGCGAGGAAAGGTTCTGGCAACGGTTCGACCGGCTCACCCCGCAGGTGCAGGACCTGTTCGGCCGGGCGATGAACCAGATGGGAACCCTCGGCGGGGGGAACCATTTCATCGAACTGTGCGCCGACGACGAGGAGCAGGTGTGGTTGCAGCTGCACTCGGGGTCGCGGCACATCGGCAACAAGCTCGCCGAAGTGCACGCGAACGTCGCGAAGGAACTGCCGCACAACGACGGAATCGTCGACCGCGACCTCGCGGTGCTCCTGGGCGGCACCCCGCAGATGGAGGCCTACCTCTCCGATCTGTGGTGGGCACAGGAATACGCGGCCCGCTCCCGGTCGGTGATGATGGCCCTCGTCGCCGACGCCGTCCGCCGAACCCTCCCCGGCCACGCGGTGCAGTTCGAGGAGGTCGTCAACGTTCACCACAACTACGTCGCGATGGAACAGATCGATGGCGCGGAGCTCGTCGTCACTCGTAAGGGCGCGATCCGGGCCGGCGACGGCGAGCTCGGGCTGATTCCCGGGTCGATGGGCACGGGCTCCTTCGTCGTCCGCGGGCTCGGCAATCCCGAGTCCTACTATTCCGCAGCGCACGGGGCGGGCCGGCGAATGTCACGCAACCGGGCGCGCAAGGCCTTCACGCTCGAGGATCTCGCCGCCCAAACCCGCGGGGTGGAAAGCCGCAAGGACCGCGGAGTGCTCGACGAAATCCCGGGCGCCTACAAGGATCTCGATGAGGTGCTCGCCGCGCAGAAGGACCTCGTGACGATCGAGGTGCGGCTTCGGACCCTGTTATGCGTGAAGGGATAGAAAAACAGCGGGTGCAACATTTCGTTGCACCCGCCGCATCAAGGTCAGCGGGAGTTACGCCGTCTCCTCCACAACGAGAGGGTAGACACCGTTCTCATCGTGAACCTCCCGGCCGGTCACCGGCGGGTTGAACACGCACGCCATCCGGAGATCCTCCTCGGCGCGAACGGTGTGCTTCTCATGCCCGTTGAGCAGGTAGAGAGTGCCGTCGCTGATCTCGTGCACCTCACCGGTCTCCTCGTTGGTGAGCGTGCCTTTGCCCTGCACGCAATACACCGCCTCGATGTGGTTCTGATAGTGGAACGTCGAGGTCGTGCCGGCGTAGATCACCGTGTCGTGGAAGGAGAATCCCACCCCTTCACGAGCGAGTACGATCCGCCGAGAGCGCCAGTTCTCGGTTTGGATGTCGCGGTCGGTGCCGTCGAGGTCATTCAGGTGCGTAACGATCATGTTCAGACCCTTCTTAAACGGTGGCGAGTTCGGAGCGGACCACTTTCGCAGCGGCCTCTCCGAGGATATCGAGTCCTTCGCGAAGGTCCTCTTCGGAGATCGTCAGCGACGGCATGATCTTCACGACTTCGTCCTCCGGTCCGGAGGTCTCCACGAGGAGCCCGTGGGCATAGCATTCCGCGGCGATCTGGCTCGCGTGCTCCGGGTCGGTGAAGAGCAGACCGGTGAGCAGGCCGCGACCGCGGACGGTGGCGTCGGTGCGGATCGCGATCTCTTCGAGCTGGTCGTACAGGACCTGCGAGATGTGCTGCACGTGCTTCTGCAGTTCGGGCGTGGCCCAGTACTCTTCGATCGCGGCCTTGGCGGTGACGAACGCGGGGTTGTGGCCGCGGAAGGTCCCGTTGTGTTCGCCCGGGGCCCACTGGTCGAGTTCGGGTTTGAACATCGTCAGGGCCATCGGCAGGCCGTAACCGGAGATCGATTTGGACACGCACACGATGTCCGGCACGATTCCGGCCTCCTCGAAGGAGAAGAACGTGCCGGTGCGGCCGCAGCCGGCCTGAACGTCGTCGACGATGAGCAGCACGCCGTGGGTCGCGCAGAGGCGGGCGAGTCCGCGCAGCCATTCGGGGCGAGCGGCGCGCAGCCCGCCTTCTCCCTGGACGGTTTCCACGATGATCGCGGCAGGCTTGTCCACACCGGATCCTGAATCGCCGAGTACCCGGTCGAGCCAGAGGAAGTCCGGCGTCTCCCCGTCGAGGTAATCGTCATACGGAATGGTGGTGGAGTGGCTCAGCGGGATCCCTGCGCCGCGGCGCTTCATCCCGTTTCCGGTGATCGCCAGCGAACCGAGGGTCATCCCGTGGAAGGCGTTGGTGAACGAGAGCACGTGCTCGCGGCCCGTCACCTTCCGGGCGAGCTTGAGGGCTGCTTCGACCGCGTTGGTTCCGGTGGGGCCGGGGAACATGATCTTGTAATCAAGTCCGCGCGGCTGGAGGATCACCCGGTTGAACGTGTCGAGGAACTCCGCCTTCGCGGGGGTCTTCATGTCCAGTGAGTGCACCACAGCGCCCGAGCGCAGGTAGTCCAGGAGCGGCTCGAGGAGTTTGGGGTTGTTGTGGCCGTAGTTGAGGGCACCGGCCCCGGAGAAGAAGTCGAGATATTCACCACCGTCGGCAGACTGTTGACGGCAACCATTGGCGCTCACGAAGGTCGCGGGCCAATTCCGGCTGTAACCTCGAACCTCTGATTCCAGTTGTTCGAAGATATCCATTACTATTTTCCTTTCGGTGGGGAAATTCTAAAAAAGTCGTGCGTGGGCATGCGAAAGCCGACCCCGTGTGCTCCCGGAGTGGGCGCGGCCGTCATCGGCTGCTAGTTCTCGGGCCCGATCTGATAGAGGAATTCGGTGTCGTGGTCATCGGGGAAGTTCCGTTCCTCGAACAACGGTTCACGCGCAACGGGAATCTCCCGCCTCTGGGCAAATCTCGTGAATAGCCCGATCGACGCGGGGTTGTCGGCGGTGATCGTCGTTTCCAGGCGGTCGATCCCCTCGAACACCTGGCAGCGTTCGAAGAGTTCGGTAAGCATGGAGCTCGCAATGCCGCGGCCCCGGAACGTCTCATCCGTGGCGACCTGCCAGATCATGAGCGTGTTGGGAGAGACGGGGCGGATGTAACCGGTGATGAAACCGGCGAACTCGCCGTCGACTTCGGCGACGATGGAGGTGTCAGCGAAGTCGTGGCACCACATGAGGTAGGCGTAGGAAGAGTTGAGATCTAACA
>CAMXUZ010000336.1 GCA_947251855.1 uncultured Ruaniaceae bacterium | reverse complement strand
CGTATGCGGGGGACGTGCCGAAGAAGGCCCGCCCGCAGGCGATCTCCCGGCGCAATTTCGTCGAGCTGTGCCTCGCCCTCACCACTGAGGATGAGAAGGACTTCGAACGCGATTTCCGCCGGCTGGGCTTGAGCGTCGACTGGGCGCAGACGTACCAGACGATCTCGCCGGTCGCCCAGGAGGTCTCCCAGCGCGCGTTCCTTCGCAACCTCGCCCGCGGTGAGGCTTACCAGATCGAGGCGCCGACCATCTGGGACGTCACCTTCCGCACCGCCGTCGCCCAGGCCGAGGTGGAGGACCGCGAACGCCCCGGCGCGTACCACAAGGTGACCTTCCACCGCCCGGGAGAGGGCGGCACCGGTGAGACGGTGCTCATCGAGACCACCCGCCCCGAGCTGCTCCCCGCGTGCGTGGCGCTCGTGGCCCACCCCGACGACGAGCGCTACCAGCCCCTGTTCGGCACCACCGTGAGGACCCCGATCTTCGGGGTCGAGGTGCCCGTGCTCGCCCACGAACTCGCCCAGCCCGATAAGGGCTCGGGGATCGCGATGATCTGTACCTTCGGGGACACGACCGACGTCACCTGGTGGCGCGAACTCGACCTGCCCGCCCGCACCGTCATCGGCCGCGATGGCCGGTTCCGCCCCGAGGCGCCCGCGGCGATCACGAGCGAGGAGGGCCGGGCGGCCTACGAACAGCTAGCCGGGCTCACCGTGTTCTCCGCGCAGCAGAAGGTGGTGGAATTCCTCCGCGAATCAGGTGACCTCATCGGCGAACCGGAGAAGATCACCCACCCCGTGAAGTCCTTCGAGAAGGGCGAACGCCCTCTGGAGATCGTCTCCTCCCGCCAGTGGTACCTGCGCAGCGGGGGGCGCGACGACTCCGCAGACGGCCTGCGCCAACAACTCATCGGCCGCGGCGAGGAGATCACCTGGCATCCGCCGTTCATGCAGTCCCGCTACACCAACTGGGTGGAAGGTCTGCACGGGGACTGGCTGCTCTCGCGCCAACGGTTCTTCGGGGTGCCCTTCCCCATCTGGTACCGCTTGGACGACGACGGCGAGATCATCTACGACTCCCCCCTCACCCCAGGTGAAGACCAGCTTCCCGTAGACCCGAGCATCGACGTCCCCACCGGTTATACCGAGGACCAGCGTGGCGAGCCCGGCGGTTTCGCCGGCGACCCGGACGTCATGGACACGTGGGCGACGTCGTCGCTCTCCCCGCAACTGGCCGGTAAGTGGGAGCGGGACAACGAGTTCTTCGCCAAGGTGTTCCCGATGGACCTGCGCCCCCAGGCGCACGACATCATCCGCACCTGGCTGTTCTCCACCGTGGTGCGGGCGAACGCCGAACACGACTGCCTGCCGTGGCACAACGCGGCGATCTCGGGGTGGATCCTCGACCCGAACCGCAAGAAGATGTCGAAATCCAAGGGCAACACCGTCACCCCGATGAGCCTGCTCGGGCAGTACGGCACGGACGCGGTGCGGTACTGGTCGCTGTCGGCCCGGCTCGGCGCGGACACCGCCTTCGATGAGAAGCAGATGAAGATCGGGCGGCGCCTGGCGATCAAGGTGCTCAACGCCTCGAAGTTCGTTCTCTCGTTCACCTCCCACCTCGCTGCCGCCGGGCCGGTGGACCTGCTCGATGCCTCCGCGGTGAGCGAACCGATCGATAAGGCGCTGCTCGCGGGGCTCGCGAACGTCGTCGACACCGCCACCGCCGCGCACGAGGAGTACAACTACACCCGCGCGCTCGAAGTCACCGAGACCTTCTTCTGGACCTTCTGTGACGATTACCTCGAGCTCGTCAAGGACCGCGCCTACGGCGGGGAGAACGCCAACGCCACCGAGGCGGAGATCGCTTCGGCGCGGGTCGCGCTGACGATCGCGCTCGACGTGCTGCTGCGCATGCTCGCCCCCGTGTTGCCGTTCGCGACCGAGGAGGTGTGGTCGTGGTGGCGCGAGGGATCGATCCACGCCGCCGCGTGGCCGACCGCGAACCACCTGCCCACCGATGGCGAACCCGCGCTCATCGAGGCGGCCGGGGAGGCCCTCGCGGCGCTACGGAAGAAGAAGTCGGAGGCGAAGGCATCCCAGCGCACCCCCTACGGGGACGTCTCCCTCGCGACCCCGCACCCGGATGCCGCCCGCTGGGTGGCCCCCGACCTCGCGCGCGCCGGGGTGGTGCACGGGGAATTCACGATCACCGAGGGCGAGGCCGTCGTAGTATCAGGGGAATTACTCCTCGAGACATCCTAATCGCCCACGGGAGGGCCCATGCTCGTTGACGAACGCCGCCGCCGAATCCTGGAAGAGGTCCGCCGGCGGGGCTCGGTCTCGGTAACGACCCTCGCCCAGCAACTCGACGTCTCCGGCATGACGATCCGCCGGGACCTGGAGAGCCTCGCGGCGGAGGGCCGGCTCGATAAGGTCCACGGCGGGGCGACCCTGCGCCGCGGGGCGAGTGCGGAGGAGCTCGATTTCGACCTCACCTCCGAACGCCACCTCGCGGAGAAGGAGGAGATCGCGAGCGCCGCGCTGGAACTCATCGAACCGGGGATGTCCGTGGGGATCTCCGCGGGGTCGACGACGTGGACCTTCGCCCGCCGCCTCGCGGGGGTGGACGACCTGACGATCGTGACGAACTCGTTGCGGGTCGCCGAGGAGTTCCGCCGCATCGATCCCGCCCGGATCGTCGTGCTCACCGGCGGGGTCCGCACTCCCTCCGACGCGCTCGTCGGCCCCGTTGCCGAACAGGCGCTTCGCACCCTGCACTGCGACGTGGTGTTCCTCGGGGTGCACGGGGTGGACGTCACCGCCGGGATCACCACCCCCAACCTTGCCGAAGCCGAGACCAACCGGGCGCTCGTCGCCAGCGGCGGGGACGTCGTCGTCCTTGCCGATCACACGAAGTTCGGGCGGGTGGGGCTCACGACGATCGTGCCGCTCAGCGCCGTCGACACGCTCATCACCGACACGTACGCAGATCCGGGTGCCGTCGCCGCCGCACGCGAACACATCGAGGATGTCCGGCTCGCGGGCGAGTGAGCGGGCGGGGGTAGGGATAACCCGCAGGTTTGTTTCCGGACCACTCGGTGGTCGCCGGCGCGGACGGGCCGTAGTTTTAAAACATGACATCGACACATTCGACTTCAGCACCCGCCACCCCGCCCTGGCGGTTGTTTTCAACGACGGCGCACCTCGCCTTCCTCGGCACGTTCGGCATCGCCGCGTTCGGCCTCCTCGTCGGCTTCGCCGCGATGAGCGTGGGGTTCATCGCGATCGCCGGGATCGGGCTCGTGATGCTCGTGGGCGTGGTGTATGTGCTCTACGGCATCGGCTGGTGGGAGACCGCCCGGGTGGCCGGGCTCTACCGGCTCGAGGTGCCGTTGCCTCATTTCGCCGCCCCGCCCGAACCGGGTTTCAAGGGGTGGCTGTATTCGCTGGGGAACCAGCTCGTCTCCGGCCGGATGTGGCGGGCCCTTTCGAGCGCGTTCATCGCCTCCGTGCTCGGGACGGTGCAGATCGTCTCGCTGAGCCTCTCGCTATGGGGGCTGACACTGCTCCTGCTCCGCTTCACCGGGTGGGGCGCGGCGTGGATCGTCTCGCCGTTCACCGGCTCGAGCGAACTCGTCGGCGCCCTCTTCGTTACGCTCATCGGCCTCGCCCTCGCCGTCGCGCTCGCCCTGTTGCATCGGGTGCTCACGACCGCGATCATCGGCGGCGGCGCGCGGGAGGAGCAGCTCAAAGCGGAGGCCCGGGCCTCGAGCGCGCAGCGCGCCGG
>CAMXUZ010000335.1 GCA_947251855.1 uncultured Ruaniaceae bacterium | reverse complement strand
TTCTGTGGGTTGTTTGTCTTCCTAAGCCCTCCTGGCCCCCGATTTCGGCCAATACCGCAGCCACGCGCCGCCCCGGGCGACGAGGAGCCCCGCGGCGGAGACGAGTTGGTACGGGCCTCCGGCAAGCAGCGGCGCGCCGCGGAACAGTTCGAGGGCCTCGGCAAGGAGCATGAACAGCCCGGCCGCGCCGAGCGCCAATCCGATCACGGAGCCGAGCAACTCGTGCACCGCTTTCGCGTGGGAGGGAAAAAGCACCAGCCAGTGCCCGGCCCACAGCCCGCCCCAGGCGATGACTCCCGCCGCGGCGACGGGGTCGATCCCCTCGCCGATGAGGAGCGCCGTGACCAGTGCGTGCATGCGGTCCGCGCCGAGGGCCAAGCCCGTGAGGGCGGCGGCGCCGAGGTATCCCGCATAGAGCAGGGAGTCGGCTTCGCGGGGTTCACGCGCATGGGAGCGGCGGGTCCACCACGCGAGTCCGGCCGCGAGGGGCAGGGCGAGGAAGGTGTAGGTGAGCGCTTGAGCGAGGGCGTAGGAGTGCTCCTGCCAGTGGGAGGGGATGTCGGCGCCGAAGGCCATGCTCAGGAGGCTCTCCACGCCGGTTGCCGCCGTAACGAAGAGCGCGTAGAGCACCGGGTATTGGAAGGCGCGGCGCACGCCGCTACCAGGCACGTCGCGAGTCCGGCGTGCCCCCGCGACGATGAGCCCGACCCCACCGATGAGGAGCACGATGAGCAGCAGGGCGACGATCATTGCGCGCCCTCCCCACAGACGTACACCGGCCAGGGTTCTCCGGTGATATGCCACTCCCCGTCGAGACGGCTCAACTCGAACGTCTCCTCGTGACTGACGTCATCGAGCACGCCCTCACCGACCCGGGTGATCCGCACCGTGACCCGAGTGGTCCCGCCCTCGAGACTCGAGTGCCGGTAGACCACCGCCGTGCGGCCCGGGTAATACGCGGCGCGAACGTCCTCGACGTCGCATCCCAGCCGCGGGTCGAGGAGGTCGACGGCGGTGCTGGGCTCGCCATCGACGAGCGCGGCGACGTACCGTTCCACGACCCCTTGTGGCGTGCCTGGGTCGAAGTGCGGATCGGGCTGGTTGCTCGTGACGATAGCCGCGCCCACAGCTGCGCCCACCACGGCGGCGGTCACCGCCCCGAGGCCGAGGTTCGCCCGCACGTTCATGAGGTAAGCATCCCGTAACTTCCCCACCTTGGATAGGGTCCCGCGCCCGCACGCCCGCCCCATTCGCCCGCCGGTGCGGGGCGCGCCTTCCGCGTTACACTCAAGAACGTGAGTGAGGAATACCTGCGGCGCGTCTGGCCCGCCCTGTTGGTCGCGCTCGTGAGCATCATCGCAGGTGGTTTACTCTCAGCGATCACCGCGCATGCCGCCACCCGATCGGCCAGTTGGGCGGCAGCCTACCTCGTGCTCGTCGCGGGTGTAGGAACCGGCGGGCTCGCGGCCGGCCGGGCCTTGCTGTCCTCCCCGTTTCCGCGCCCGGTCCGGGTCTGGGTGGAGTTCGTTCTCTGGTTCGCGGGCAATGCCCTCGTACTCGCCGGCACCTTGCTCCACCCGCGGTGGCTGGTGGATGTCGGCGGCGGGCTGCTCGTCGCCTCGCTCGCCTCCGTCGTTGCCGGGGTCCGCCGTGGCGCCGGCCCGGTCGCTGCTCGGCGGTTGTTCCTCACGCTCGTCACGGTGCTACTCATCAGCGTTCCGGTGGGGCTGCTCCTTTCCCATGTGCGGTGACGGGCCGCCGCGGCGATGAGTGGGCAGTCAGGCACTCCCGGGCCAATAGTGGCTATCCGGTAACGGCCGCGGCCCGAAAATCGCCTGCCCCACCCGCACGCACGTAGCGCCTTCCTCAATCGCAGTTTCGAAGTCGCCGCTCATCCCCATCGACAGCTCGCCGGGCCCCACGAGCCCCTCCTCACGGGCCTCATCACGTAGGTGTCGCAGCACCGCGAAGCACCTGCGCACTCGCTCGGTATCAGCGGAGAACACCGCGAGGGTCATCAGCCCCTGCACCTTGAGTGAGGAGTACGCCGGGAGTTCTTTCAGGAACGGCAGGGCTTCCTCGGGCGGCAGACCGTACTTAGATTCCTCCCCCGAGGTGTTCACTTGCACGTACACCCGCAGCTCTTTATTCGCTGACTGCAAGCGGCGGTCCAGGGCGGCAGCGGCACGGTGACGGTCGAGTGCTTGAAATTCGTGGGCGAAGGCAGCGACGTCTTTTGCCTTGTTCGTCTGCAGGTGCCCGATGAGCGACCACCGAACACCCAGATCGGCGAGGTTCTCCGCCTTCCGTTTCGCTTCTTGGACTTTGTTCTCCCCCAGGTCGAGGCAACCGGCAGCGACGGCGGAGCGGATTCGCTCCTCCGGCACCGTTTTCGAAACGGGTAGGAGCCGGATCCCACCGGGATCGCGCCCGACCCGGCGGGCAGCGTCGTCGATCCGGCGGTGGACGGCAGCGAGATTGGCCTCGATCCTCATGTGAGCACTTCCTAGATCCGAATGTAGGCGGCGCCTTCGTGCTGGGCGTTCGCGAGGGCGATCACCGCCGAGGGTACCGTGCCCACCCCGGGCCGGAGCCCATCGAGTGCGAGATCGTGTTGCCTCAACGCTCGCTCACACGCCCAGATGCTCACTCCGGCGCCCACGTCGATCGGCTCGGATCCGCTGAGTCCGATGATCGCCTCACCGTTGACGACGACCTGGACCCGCATAGGCTCGCGGGAGGTGATGAGTTCCGCGGCGGACAGCGCACGAGTAATGTTCGCGGGCCGATCCGATACGTGCAGGACAACGAGTCCAGCCATGTTTCACTCCTTCGTAGGGGTAGGCCGATCGTACTGGCCCACCGGCACCGCCTGCGCGAGGGCGATGAGCGTGAGGAGCTGCTTTCTCGCCATAGGCAGGTCGGCCCAGGCGAGCAGATAGCGCCGGATCCGGGCAAGGAAACTCGTGGCCGGGAGCCACATCGTGTACTGCAGCACCGAGGCCGTGCCGACCTCGTGCACGTCGTAGCGGATGACTACCTCCCCGAAGACGGCTCGCGGAACCCGGGAGGTCATCTTCGCTTCGACGTGGCGCTCGCCATAGCCGGTGACGGTGAATATGTACATGAGCGGATCGCCCGACTCGAGGTGGCGCAGGGCCGGATCGGGGCGGCGCGGGCTGCGCCGCCCGAAGTTATCGATCCAGTCATAGGAGTAGGGTGCTCGGCGCAATTGCGCGACCCACATCATCAGGGACCCCGGGTCCGCGCGGGTGACCGCTGTGCGCGTGATCGGCGCGCCGAACTCGGCCGTGCTGGAAGGGACGTTTGCGCGCGGCGGCGCGCCCCAGTGCCA
>CAMXUZ010000334.1 GCA_947251855.1 uncultured Ruaniaceae bacterium | reverse complement strand
GTCGGCGAGTTCCACTACGTCGGCGGCGAAGGAGGCGAGCACGCCGGCGCGGTCGGGCTGGGTATAGAACTGCGCGGGCCACTGGAGCGGTTCGCCGAATCGCGCCGTTGCCGCGCGTAGCAGCGCAGCACCGGCCGGGTCGGTCCCGTCGTGCGCCGCAAGCGCGCGGTTGAGCCCGCGCATTCCGATCCACGCCCCGCCGCCGCGATCGCCGAGCAGGTGCCCCCAGCCATCGACCCGCCGCCAGGTGTCCTCGCCGTCCCACCCGATCGCGATCGCCCCGGTGCCAAGCGAGATGACCGCCCCGGGGACTCCGCCAAGGGCCCCGAGGTGGGCGGTGACGGCGTCGATCGCAGCAGCCACCGGCGCGTTGACGGCCCGGGCCAGACGGCGGACGGCGCCATCAGGGTCACGAACGAGGGTGGCGAGCCCCGTCGCGCCGATACCCACCCCCACGACCTGCGGATACAGCGAAGGCCACCGCCGCTCGGCAAGGGAGAGGAGGTCGCGGGCAACGACTTCCGCCGACCCTCCCTCAGCGGTGACGGCCACCCGCGGGCCCCGCAGCTCGAGACGTTCGGAACCGGTCGCGAGCGCGACCCGGCTGCCGGAGCCACCGATATCGATTCCCAGGAGCATCTGCACACCCTATTACGTAGGAGCGCCGGCGTTACTTGTTCATGCCGGCGGTCAGCCCCGAAACGATCTGCTTCGTCGCGATGAGGAACAGGATGACCAGAGGGATCGTCGCGAGCGTCAGCCCCGCGAAGAGCGTGGCCCAGTCCGTTTGGTACTCACCGAAGAACCGGGTGATTCCCACGGGGAGCGTGTATGCGCTCCTATCGCGCATGAGGATGAGTGGATAGAAGAAGTCGTTCCACACCGGCACGAACCGGAAAACGATCACCGTCGCGATCGCCGGTCGAACGAGGGGAAGATGCAGGCGCAGGAAAGTAGTGAGGGGACCGGCCCCGTCGAGTTTGGCCGCTTCGTCGAGTTCGATGGGCAGCTGGCGAAAGAACGCGGAGAGCACGAACGTGGAAAACGGGATCCCTAATGCCGCGTACACGAGGATGAGGCTGAGACGGCTCGAGGTCATTCCCACCGAATCGAGGAGGAAGAACAGGGGGAGGATCGCGAGGTAGACCGGCAACATGAGTCCGGAGAGGAATACACCCTCGAGGACGGAGAACAGCCGGGAATCAGTGCGGGCGAACGCGTACGCCGCGAGGAGCGAGACCGCTGTGGAAAGGAGGACGGCCGAGACGGTGACGAACACCGAGTTGAAGAAGTACACGTCGAACGACGCGGTGATCCACGCCTTCTGATAGCTCACCAGCGTTGGTCGCGTGGGCAACCCCAGCGGCTCGGCGGCCATGTCCTGGGTCGTGCGCAGCGAATTCGAGAGCATGAGGACCAGCGGCGCCAGCGACACCAGCGCATACAGCCACAAGAAGCCGCCGGTGAATATCCGGGAGATCGGCATCCGCCGAGAGGACGCCCGGGCAGGGGCCGTGGTCGTCGCGGTGACGGCAGCCATGTCAGTACAGCCTCCGTTCCGCGCGGCGCAGCGTCGCGGTGATCGCGACCGCCACGCCGAAGATGAACAGGAACAGCAGCGTCGCGATCGCCGAACTCGTGCCGATCGCGTTCGAGGCACCTGATTCGAAGGCGGTGCGATAGAACAGCAGGCTCATCACATCCGTCGCCCCAGCAGGGTTTCCTTGAGAACCACCGAGCGCGTAAGGAATCGGGAAGGATTCCATTGCGCCGATGAAGGTGAGCACGCTCACCGTCCCGATCGCTGGGATGAGCTGGGGCAGCGTGACGTGAAAGAAGCGCTGCCACGCGTTCGCCCCATCGAGGGATGAGGCCTCGTCGAGTTCGGCGGGCAGCCCGCCCAGGGCCGCCCCGTAGAGCAGTACCGGGAAACCGATCCACTGCCACGCCGTCACGAACACGACGACCCAGATCGCCGTCTGCGGGTTACCGAGCCACGGCTGGGCGAACTGCCCGAGCCCGACCGCTTTCAGGAGCGCGTTCACGGGCCCGAACAGCGGTGAAAGCATGAGCGACCACAGGTAGCCGATGACCAGCGGGGACACGAGGTAGGGCAGCGTGTACGCCGTCTGGAAGAACGCGCGGAACCGTTTCAACCGCTGCAACAGACTTGCTAGGGCGAGCCCCACCGTGTTCTGAAAAACCATCGCGCCGAGGAACAACAGCAGGTTGTGACCGAAGGCATTGGGCAGCGCGTTCTTGTAGGGCAGCCGCGTGAACAGGTCCGAGTAGTTGCCGAGCCCGATGAATTCTCCGCGATTGATGCCGGTCCAGTCGAAGAACGAATAGCTCAGCGCCGTGAACATCGGGTAGGCGACGAATACGGCGAACAGCAGAAGCGACGGAAGGACGAACAACGCGCCGATCCTGCGGGGCAGGGTGATCCCGACCCGGGTTCGGCCGCGTTTGCGTTTCACGCCGGCGATCGTTGCCATGTGCCGTCCTTCCGTCGCTCCTATGGGTTATTCACCCGGGGTGAACCATTCGGAAACTCCGTCTTGGAGTGCCTCGGCCACCCCGTCGGGATCGGTATCGCCGAGGAACATCTTCTGCACCTCGGTGCCGAGGACCTCCGTGCCCATCGGCTCGCCGTAGCGGAAGTCGACGAGAAGCAGGTACGGCGCGATCGGGTTCGCCTCGTAGTTGCTCCAGGCTTCGCTCATGATCTCGTCTTCGTAGGTCACGCCTGGGATGGGGGAGAACTGATTGAGTTCGTCGGCAACGAGTTGGCCGAATTCGGGTGAGGCGAGCCAGTTCAACAGCGTGAACGCCTCCTCCTTGTGCTCCGTCTTGGAGTTGATCGCGAAGTTGCCGTCGGCGTAGGCAGGTGCGACGGGGGCATCGATCTTCGCTTCCGGAGGCAGAGGGACGAGGTAGGAACCGAAGTCCATGTCCGGGGCCTGATCGCGGAACGTTGCGATTTCGAACGATCCGCCGGGGAACTGGGCCGCCTGGCCGGAGGTGAACTGGATCTGGCTGTCGGTGTAACTCACGCCGACCGTATCCTCAACCATGTACTTCTCAAGGTCCTGCAGGATCTGCAGCGAGGCGATGTAGTCGGGGTCGGTGAAGTCGGTGTCCCCGGAGAGCACCTTGGCTTCGAAATCGTCCGCACCGTAGCGGGCCGAACCGAAGATGTCATGGACGATGGGCAGGATCCAATCGTCCTTCGCGCCGATGGCGAACGGGACGACGTCGGTTTCCAACAGGGCATCCTGGACGGCGATGAACTCGTCCCAGGTCGTGGGGACGCTCAGGTCGTTCTCGGCGAAGATCTCCTTGTTATAGAACACCTGAAGCGTCTGGGTCGCGAGCGGCACGGCGTAGGTCTGACCGTCCTCCTTGCTCTTCGCTCCGGCCATGATGCTCTCGGGGATCTCCTCAAGGCCATCCACCTCCTCGTCGATGGGCTCGAGCTGACCGGCCTCGATGTTCGGCTGGAGCTGGCCGTAGGCGCGAACCATCGGCACGTCGGGCCCATCCCCGCCGGCGAGGCCGGTCGTGAGGATCTGGTTGTATTCGGTGTTCTGGAACGCCTCGAACTCGACGGTGATTCCGGGATTCGCCTCTTCGAAAACCGAGAAGATCTCGTTGTAGGCATCGACGTCCTCGGTCCGCCAGGACCACACCTTGAGGGTGACGTCGTCGCCCGCGGCGTCGTCCTCGGCCGGAGCCTCGCCGCCGGCGTCCTCACCGTCCTGGCCCGGGGGTGTGCTCGTGTCACTGGGGGCGCATGCGCCAAGTCCTACGGTCGCGGCGAGCAGCATGCTGCCAGCGAGGAGGAAACGGTTCCGTTTCATGGTCAGTTCTCCTTAACGATCAGATGGGGTGGTGGGGTGTGCAGATGGGGTGGTGGGAGGGGTGTTTTCCGCGGCGCGGGCCATCGCCTCCCGAACGGAACCCTCGCAGGCATCGAGGTGCGCACGGGCAGCGGAGATCGAGACCCGGGCCAGGTGCGACACGAGTGCCGGTTTGAGTTCGCCGTCCGCCTCGGCGAGTAGGTTCGCGGCGGCAGTCTCCGAGATCCCCGTTGCTTGCCGAAGGATCCGGCGGGTGCGGCGGCGCAGTTTCTCGTTCGTCGCAACGAGCGAGACCATGAGGTTCGACCAGGTACGGCCCGCGGCGACGAGCAGCGCGGTCGAGAAGCCGCTCAGCGCGAGCTTTTCTGCCGTGGCGGCCTTCAACCTCGTGGAGCCGGTGAGGACCTCTGGGCCAGTGTCGAGGAAGATGTGCTGCTCGGCCACAGCCGCGATCGCCGCCCGGGGGTTGCAGGAGACGAGCGCCGTGTGCGCGCCGTGATCTCGCGCAGCCATGAGCGCACCACGCACGTACGGGGTGTTGCCACTTGCCGCCAGGCCGATAGCGACGTCGTCCGCACCGACGACCGAGGCCGCGAGTGCCCCGCTGTCTTGCGAATCCTCGGCATCCTCAACTGCGCGGAGGAACGCGTCCGGACCGCCGGCGATATGGGCGACCACCCGCCCCTCCGGCAGGTTGAAGGTCGGGATGAGCTCCGCGGCGTCGAGGACCGCGAGCCGGCCCGAGGTTCCCGCGCCGAAGTAGTGGATCCGGCCACCCCGGCGGAAACGGTCGACGGCGACGTCAACGAGCGCAGCAAGATCCTCGAGCACCTCAGAGACGGCGTCGACGGCGATGCGGTCGTGCTCGTTGAGGAGCCGGAGCACCTCCACCGTCGGGAGCTCGTCGAGCGCCATCGACGCGTCCAATCGCTGCTCCGTGGGGGAGAGCGAATCCGGCGGGGGTGATTCCCCAGTCGGGCGGGTGCGGAAAGCCATTCTCGACCTGACCTCTCTGTCGGTGTTGTTGAGCTCCGTCATCGGGCCTCAATAAAATAAAAACTATCACAAGAAGCATCGAGGGTGATTATTATTGTGGAGATGTTACAGACTCGCCAGGCACGCAACCTCGCGGCCATCCTCGAGCGCGCTGCCACCTTCGGGTCGGCGGCCGCAGTCGTGGTAACTCGGGAGGGTGAAGTGATCTACCGCGCAGGGCGGGGTGTTACTCGTAGCTGGGACGCGGCGGAAGGGAACGGAACCGCGCCAGTACCGACGAGGAGGCCCGCCCATGTGGTCACCGCCGATACCCGCTTCGACCTCGCCTCGGTGACCAAGCCCATCGTCGCCGCGGCCCTCCTCGTTGAGCTCGAGCGCCGGGGGAGCGGCGTCGACCTTGCCCTGGCGGAGGCCCTGCCGGAGTACCAGAATCCGGCGATGCGCAGAATCACCGTAGCCTACCTGCTCTCCCACACAGCGGGTTTCCCGCCCGAATGGGCACGGCGTCGACCCGATCCATACGCCCGCGGATTCCGCCAGGACGCGCGCCCCTACGCTATGCCAGGCGGCGCCGTCGAGTACTCGTGCGTCGGGTATATCTGGGCGGGAATCCTCGCCGAGGAGTTGGCTGGCCGCCCGTTGCCGGAGGTGGTGGAGAACAACGTTCTGGGGCCGCTGGGGATGAGGGCGACGGGTTTCGCTCCCGCTCCTGCGCAGCGCCCGGAGATTCCCGCGACCGAAGACCAACCGGGGCGCGGGATGGTGCAGGGGGAGGTGCACGACGAAACCGCCTTCGACCTGGGAGGAGTGGCCGGTAACGCGGGGATCTTCGGCTCGGCGAACGACCTGGTGACGTTCCTGGAAACCATCCGCTGCCCGGCGGGGGAACAGCTCCCTCCCCGCGTTCGACGTGCCCTCGTCACCTCGGTCACCGCACCTCCCGACGAACGCTCCTACGGCATGGCCTGTAACGAGGAGTGGATGGCCCCGCTGGGAAACGCCGTGGGGCATCGGGGATTCACCGGCACCGCGATCGTGACCCAGCCCGCGGGGGAATTCTCGATAGTATTTCTTACTAACCGGGTTCACCCCACCCGGCACGGAGTGGACATCGCCCGACTCCGCGAGGAGCTGGTTGCGACCGTCGTCGACCCGGAGGGAGCCGCAGATGAGTGACGTGCTCATCAGGCTGCGGCAAAAGCTTCCTCAGATGACCTCCAAGGAGCGGGAGATCGCCGAAGTGGTGCTCGCGAACCCGAACCTCGTCGTGGAGTCGACGATCACCGAGCTTGCGCGCGCGTGCGAGGTGTCACCGGGTAGCGTCGCGCGGATGTGCCGCACCGCGGGGTTCCGCGGGTACCGCGACTTTCGGATCGATATGGCCTCGACGGTCGGGCGAGAAGAGAACAACCGTGCTGTTTTCCGGGTCTCCGACGCGGAGATCGCCGCGAACGACACGGTTGCCGACGTGATCGCCAAAGTGGCCTACCAGGAGATCAAGGCGATCGAGGA
The DNA here is from genome assembly GCA_947251855.1 of uncultured Ruaniaceae bacterium. The sequence continues at coordinate 2,270 of CAMXUZ010000334.1, read as the reverse complement.
CACGGCGCGGGTGCTTGATCACAAAATGCTCGACGGCGTCACCGAAACGCTTCGCGATGCGGGCCGTATCGACCTGTTCGGCGTCGGCTCCAGCGGCCTCATCACCGAGGACCTGCATCAGAAGCTGCACCGGATCGGGCTGACGAGCTTTTCCTGGACAGACATTCATCTCGCGATCACCTCCGTGGCGATCGCCTCTCCCGGCTCGGTCGCCTTCGGGGTGTCCCACACGGGGACTACGCAGGAGACCCTGCACTTTTTGAACACCGCACGCCAGCGCGGGGCGCGAACGATCGCGATCACCAACTTTCCGGATTCCCCGATCGGAAAGGTCGCGGATTACGTTCTCACCACCTCCAGCCACGATACGGGTGTGCGGGCCGGGGCGATGGCGAGCAGGATCGCGCAGATGGCCGTCGTCGACTTTCTGCTCGTCAGGCTCGTGCAGAGGCTGTTGCCGGGGGCAGAGGAGCTGCTGCGTGAGAGCTACGCCGCGATCGAGGGCCTGCGGGTGCCGTGGGAGAATTCGAACTCCGAGCGATGAATCCGAGCACGGCGCCGGGCCTATTGAATAATCGTCCCATGGACACAGTGATGAGCAATGGCCGCCGGTTCACGATCTCCCGGGCGGTCGAGGCGGATGTCGCCGAGTTGGCGGGACTCTTGGCCGACGACGTTCTCGGCGCCACGCGTGAATCGGGCGCGATCGCGCCGTACCTGGAGGCGTTCGGCGACATCGACGCCGATCCCAACCAGCTCCTGCTTGCCGTACGGGATGAGAGCCGCGACCTCGTCGCGACGATGCAGCTCACGATCATCCCCTGCCTCGCCCGGGGCGGGGCGAAACGGCTCCAGATCGAAGCCGTGCGCATCGCTGGAAGCGCCCGTGGCGCGGGTCTGGGTACGGAGCTGTTCGCCTGGGCCCACGAATACGGCCGCACCCGAGGGGCGCGGCTCGTGCAACTGACGACGGACAAGGCGCGCACCGATGCCCAGCGGTTCTATGACCGGCTCGGCTATGAAGCGAGCCACGAGGGATATAAGCGCCCGCTGTGAACGGGCACCGCGCGCCGGGCCGGGCCACCGTGAGTCAGTCGACACCCCGGATTAAGGCTATACCCAGAATCAGGTGTTACCCTCGTAGCCTTCCGCACCGGTAAGGAGAAGTAGCACATGCGCAAGAAGGCACTACTGGGCGCAGCCCTCGCGTTCACCCTCTTTGGAGCCGCTGCCTGCGGCGATGAGGGGAGCGGGGCTGACCAAGAGGCCAGCTCTGATCAGAGCACGGAAGAGCAGATGCCGGAACAGGACGGGCAAGACCCACAGCAGCCGGAACTGCCCGAGCCCGACCTCGAGGGGATCCCGGACGTCGTCGCCGAGGTCAACGGCGAGAAGATCGATAAGGAAGAGTTCGAAGAGGCCTACCAGAGCCAGTTTCAGCAGATGGCGATGCAGGCGCAGATGACCGGTGAGGAGATCGATCAGGATCAGCTCAAGGCGAGCACTGCCGAGAACCTCGTAGGCAACGAGCTCCTGACCCAAGAGGCTGCGAGCCGAGAGATCACTGCATCCGAGGAGCAGGTGGACGATACCCTCCAGGAGATGGCCGAAGCCAACGGCATGGACTCGGGCGACGACTTCATCGCCGCGCTCGCGGAACAGGGGATGGCCGAGGACGAAGTGATGGATCAGCTCAAGGTCCAGGTCGAGATCGAGCAACTCATCACCGAGGAAGCCGGCGACATCGAACCCACCGAGGCCGAGCTCCAGGAGCTCTACGAGCAGACCGCTGCTCAGCAGGAGCAGGCAGCCGGTGAAGGTGGGGAAGCAGAGGAGATGCCTGCCTTCGAAGACGTCGAAGACCAGCTCAAGGAGCAGGTGAAGGCCCAGAAGGAAGGCGAAGCGACCCAGGCCCTGGTCGACGCGCTCCGCGAGAAGGGCGACGTCACCATCCACCTGTGATCCGCTCGGCCGCGATCATCGGTGCCCTCGGGCGGTCCGCGGTGGCCACCAGCCACTAGCGGCGCCCGGGGGCGCACGCACGGGCCACTCGGCGGGACGCTACCTCGACGCGGCGTTTCCCTTGACACGGGATCAGCGCGGGCGTTTCAATTCCAGCCATGGGAACCTCCGCGAGCGCCGCGCCGGCGATCCGGGCGGCGAACCTCGTAGTGCACCGGGGAAGGTCGCGAATTCTGCACGGGCTGGATATGACCCTCCCGCCGGGTTCCATCACCGGCCTGCTCGGCCCGTCGGGCTGCGGGAAGACC
>CAMXUZ010000333.1 GCA_947251855.1 uncultured Ruaniaceae bacterium | reverse complement strand
GCACGGTGTTCAGAGCTGCGCCCTTGCGCAGGTTGTCGTTCGAGAGGAACAGCGCGAGCCCCTTCCCCTCGGGGGCGGAGAAATCCGCACGGATCCGACCGACGAAGGTCGGGTCCGCGCCGGCAGCCTGCAGCGGGGTGGGGACGTCGGCGAGCGCGACCCCGGGTGCCTCGGCGAGCACCTCCTTCGCGCGTTCGGGGCTGATCTCGCGGGAGAACTCCGCGTTGATCGATAGCGAGTGACCCGTGAACACCGGTACGCGTACGCAGGTTCCGGAGACCAGGAGATCGGGGAGGTCGAGGATCTTGCGGGATTCGTCCCGAAGTTTGCGGTCCTCGTCGGTCTCACCGGAGCCATCGTCGAGGAGGCCGCCGGCGAGCGGAACGACGTTGAATGCGATCGGGCGCACGTACACGTCCGGGTCGGGGAAGGTGACCGCAGAGCCGTCGGTGACGAGCGCCGTCGCGTCCTGCGTGAGCGCGGCGCGCACCTGCGAGTCGAGCTCCTGCACCCCGGCGAGTCCGGAGCCGGAGACCGCCTGGTAGGTGGAGACGGTGGGCCGGGTCAGCCCCGCCTCGTCGTGGAGCGCCTTGAGCCCGGGCATCGCGGCCATCGTCGTGCAGTTGGGGTTCGCAACGATCCCCTTCGGCGCGTTGTCCAGCGCCCCAGGGTTCACTTCGGCGACGACGAGGGGAACCTCGTCGTCCCCGCGCCATGCGGAGGAGTTGTCGATGACCGTCACCCCAGCCTCGGCGAACCGGGGTGCCTGCGCCCGCGAGGTTGCCCCGCCGGCGGAGAACAGGGCGATGTCGAGGTCGGCGACGTCGGCGGTCGCGGCGTCCTCCACCGTGATCTCCTCACCGCGGAAGGGAAGCTTCTTGCCCGCCGACCGGGCCGAGGCGAAGAGGCGCACCGAGGCGGCCGGGAAGTTCCGCTGCTCGAGCAGGTCCCGCAGGACCTCCCCTACCTGTCCGGTTGCTCCAACAATTCCAATATTCACACTCATCGACCCGTTCCTCCATATACGACTGCTTCGACCTCGGAGGCGTCGAGCTCGAACGCGGAGTGGACGGCGCGAACCGCCTCATCCAGGTCCTCGCTGCGTACGACCACCGAGATCCGGATCTCCGAGGTGGAGATCATTTCGATGTTGATACCTGCATCCCGAAGCGCGCCGAACAGCTTCGCGGAGACCCCCGGGTGGGAACGCATTCCCGCGCCGACCAAGGAGAGCTTTCCGACGTTCTCGTTGTACACGAGGTCGGCGAAACCGAGTTCGTCTTGGATGTCGGCGAGCGCGGTGCGGGCGGCTTCGGCGTGGTCTTCGGGAAGGGTGAAGGACACGTCGGTGAGTCCGGTTTCTACTGCGGAGACGTTCTGCACGATCATGTCGATGTTGCACCCGTGGGCGGCGACGACTTCGAAGATCCGCGCGGCCGTGCCGGGGCGGTCGGGCACGCCCTTGACCGTGACTTTGCCCTGCGAACGGTCGTGGGCGACGCCTGAAATGATCGGGGCTTCCATGTTGCCTTCTTCCTCGTCAGTGACGGTCGTGCCGGGGAGGTTGGAGAATGATGAACGGACGTGGAGTTTGACCCCGTGGCGGCGGGCGTATTCGACCGCCCGAAGGTGCAGGATCTTCGCGCCGTTCGCCGCGAGTTCGAGCGTCTCTTCGCTCGTGATTCGGTCGATCTTGCGGGCCGCGGGCACGATCCGGGGATCGGCGGTGAAGAGGCCGTCGACGTCGGAGTAGATCTCGCAGACATCCGCCCCCAGCGCCGCCGCGAGCGCGACGGCGGTCGTGTCGGATCCGCCCCGGCCGAGAGTGGTGACGTCGTTCGTTGACTGGGTCACGCCCTGGAACCCCGCGACGATCGCGACCTCGCCCCCCGCGAGGGTATCCGCGACTCGTTTCGGGGTGACGTTGAGGATGCGGGCGTTGCCGTAGGCGTTGTCGGTGATGAGGCCCGCCTGTTGGCCGGTGAACGCTTTGGCTCGCACGCCGTGCCCGGAGATCGCGATCGCGAGCAACGCCATCGAGATCCGCTCCCCCGCGGTGAGGAGGATATCCATTTCACGGGTGGGCGGGTGTTCGGACAACGCCGCCGCGAGGTCGATGAGCTCATCCGTTGTGTCCCCCATCGCGCTCACAACGACGACGACGTCGTGGCCCTCGCGTTTGGTCGAGGCGATGCGTTCCGCGACCCGGGCGATACTTTCAGCGTCGGCAACAGAGGATCCGCCGAACTTCTGGACGATCAAAGACACGTAAAACTCCGCAAAAATCTGCAGGCAGCAGGACGGATACATTGTAGTCCCCGTTCGGGGCTCGGACACTGTGGAGTTCACCACGTGGGAACTGAAGGGCCGCCGTGGCGCCGGGCGCGGGCGGTCACGTGAAGGCGATATCCCACGAGATCCGGAGGATGAGGGCGAAGACGACGACGAGGAACACCACTCGGATGAACGTCGCCCCTTTCGCGATCGCCATCCGTGCCCCGGTGTAGCCTCCACACATATTCGCGATCCCGAGAACGATCCCGGCGCTCCACACCACTGCGCCGCTGGGGATGAAGAAGATCAGCGCACCGAGGTTGGTGGCGAAATTGACGATCTTCGCGATCGCGGTCGCGGGGAGGAACGCGTAGCCGACCATGCCCACGAGCCCGAGCACGAGGAAGGTCCCCGTTCCGGGGCCGAGCAGCCCGTCGTAGAGACCGAGCACTGCGCCGAGGAGCAGGGCGGCGAGCAGGTGGGTGCGCCCCTGCCAACGCAGGTTCGTCACCACCCCCAGGTGGGGTTTGGCGATCGTGTAGATCGCGACGCCGATGAGTACGAGGAGAATGAGGATCCGCAGCGCGTGGGCGGGAATGAGGCTCGCGAGCCGCGCACCGAGGATCGCGGTGAGGAGCGCGACGCCCGCCATGGGCAGGCCCGTGCGCAGGTCGGGTTGGATCCTGCGGTAATAGGTGAGGGAACTGACGGATGTGCCCATGATCGAGCCGACCTTGTTCGTCGCCAGCGCGTTCAGCGGCGTCATCCCCGGCACGAGCAGCAGCGCGGGGAGTTGCAACAGCCCGCCACCGCCGACGACCGCGTCGATCCACCCGGAGGCGAAACCTGCGAGCGCGAGGAGGGCGAGGGCGGTCAGGGAGAGGTCGAGGCCCGCGGCGAGATCCACAAGGAGACTTACCGCTCGCTGGTGGGGTCGGCGGCGGCGAGCGCGTCGATCTGCGCGGCCAAGGCGGTGTCGTCGTCGACGTCGAGGCGGAGGTGGGAGATCACGGTGAGCAGTGCCCGGGAGGCCGCGAGCGCGCGCTCGCCCCAGTGGGAGAGGTAGGAGAACTGCCACCACCACAGCGCCTCGGATGCGTGCCCGGCGTGGTAGTGGCTCAGCCCGGTTGCCACGGCGATCCCGACGTCGGCGAGATCGTTGGCGAGAGAGGCCGTCACCGTTTCTGATGAGACGAGCGGGTCGGCGACGTCGGTGTACTCATCCATCCCGGCGAACAGGTTCGCCAGCGAGGTGCGAATCGGCTCGAGATCCGCTTCGGGGCCCTCGTCGGGTTCGAACCGGTGCCGGGGAACGACGTCGACGATCGCCCCCAGGCGCGCGCCGATCGCGGCGAGGTCGCTCGTTGCGAGGAGGAGCAGGGAAATACTCGCCTCGGGGTTGCTGCCGGCGGCCACCTCGGCGAGCGTGTCGAGGAAGGCCGTGCCCGCTCGGGACACGGTGTCGGCGAGGACGAGGAGGTCCTCGTCGAGGGCGCCGGGCTGCGGTTCAGACATCGACGGTTCGCCGCCCTTCGAATGCGCGCCCGAGGGTGACCTCGTCGGCGTACTCCAGGTCCCCACCGACGGGAAGGCCGGAGGCGAGGCGGCTCACGGTGATCCCCATGGGTCGCAGGAGCCGGACGAGGTACGTCGCGGTGGCTTCCCCCTCAACGTTGGGGTCGGTCGCGATGATGATCTCAGTGATCGGCTCCTCGGAGAGCCGGGTCATGAGTTCGCGGATGCGCAGGTCATCGGGGCCCACCCCATCGATCGGGTTAATCGCCCCGCCGAGCACGTGGTAGCGACCGCGGTATTCTCGGGTGCGTTCGATCGCGACGACGTCCTTCGCCTCCTCGACGACGCAGATCACCTCGGGATTGCGCCGAGGGTCGGCGCAGATCCGGCACTCTTCTTGTTCGGCGATGTTTCCGCAGACCTGGCAGAACCGGACCTTTTCCTTGACTACCGTGAGTGCGCGGGTGAGGCTTTCGATGTCCTCCGGGTCGGCGGCGAGCACGTGGAACGCGATACGTTGGGCGCTCTTGGGCCCGACCCCGGGTAGTCGGCCGAGTTCGTCGATGAGGTCTTGGACGGCACCTTCATACATGCCTTACCCCTTTCAGTCGTCGACGATCTCGTCGATTACGGTTCCTCCCAGCATCTTCGCAACCAGCGGCGGCCCGACCAAATCGGATCCGCCGATGTCTGCGTCATCCGGCGAGTACTCATCGTAATCGTCCGGCGGCTCCGCCGCAGGTATGTCCGCCTCCCACGGTGGTGAGGGGTGCCCGCTGGGGGAAGGAGCCCCCGCTGGGCGAGGAGGCGACGCCGGAGCAGAAGGACCGGCCGGAGCAGGGGGTTCTGCGGGTCCAGCCGGCTCGGCCCCTGCGCACGCGCCACC
>CAMXUZ010000332.1 GCA_947251855.1 uncultured Ruaniaceae bacterium | reverse complement strand
TCGCGCTGTGCAACATGGAGGTGCCCCTCGCTCTGCCCGGTGAGGCCCCCTCGGGGTACCCCCGTTTCGGCGCGCCCGAGCAGCTCGTGGCCAACCTCGCCGGGCTCGGCTGGGATGGCTGCTCCACCGGCACGAACCACACGCTCGATCGCGGGGCCGCGAACGCGGAGTTCACCCTCGACCAGTTTGATGCCAACGGGCTCGGGCACGCGGGTTCGGCCCGTTCGCGAGCGGAAGAGGAGCGCGCCCAGTTCTACGAGTTACAGCGGGAGGGGCAAACGATCCGGGTGGCCCAGATCGGAGGCACCTTCGGAACCAATGGGCTGCCGATCCCACCGGAGCAACCGTGGGTGGTGAGCCTGCTCGATTCCCAGCGCCTCATCGAACGCGCCGAGAATGCACGCGAGGAGGGTGCCGACCTCGTCATCGCCACCCTCCACTGGGGCAACGAGTACGAGCTGGCCGCCGCGGACGTGCAACGAGACCTCGCCGCGGAACTCGCCGATTCGGGGGCGATCGACCTCATCATCGGTACCCACCCGCACGTGCCCCAGGAGTTCGCCAAACTTGACGGCGGGCCCGGCGGCGAGGGGATGTGGGTGGCCTACTCCCTCGGGAACTTCCTGTCCAATCAGGATTCCCACTGCTGCATCCCGGAGACGGCCACGGGCCTGTTCCTCACCGCGACGGTCACCAAACCCGCAGACGCACCGGCGCGGGTGACCGGGATGGAGTGGACTCCGGTGACCGTCGACCGGCTCGGGGACAACCATGCCTACCCGTTGTTGGACCTGCTCGAGGACCCTCCGGCGCGGCTCACCCTCACCGAGGAGGTACTGCATGACCGGCTCGCGCGGGTGGAGCGCGTCATGGCAACCTCCACCGGCGCCGAGTTCACCATGCGCACCACAGCGCCTACGCCGACGGGCCCGCCGGCAGTCGTCATTCCTCGCAGTGACGAGTAATCGCAGCAAAGAATGACCAGGGCAGCGTGGATCCGCCGGGCGATCACTCCCGGCCGGTGAGCTCCCAGGCGTCGCCGCCGTCGTCGTCCTCCTCGATCTCTTCACCCTCGACCTCGACGCTCTGCTCGTACGCATGCGGGGCGGAGGGGGTCTCCCCGCGTAGGAGGGCGAGGGCGTCGGCGAGGCCTTCGGGGGTGATGAGCACGTCGCGGGCCTTCGACCCTTCGGAGGGGCCGACGATTTCGCGGGACTCCAGCAGGTCCATGAGCCGGCCCGCCTTGGCGAATCCGATCCGGAGTTTGCGTTGCAGCATCGAGGTGGAGCCGAACTGGGAGGAGATGACGAGTTCGGCGGCCTGCAACAGGTCGTCGAGGTCGTCGCCGATGTCCTCATCCACCTGTTTCTTCGCCGCGGGCGCGGTGACGTCCTCCCGGTACACCGGCTGCAGCTGCGACTTCACGTGTTCGACGACAGCCTCGATCTCGCTCTCGTTCACCCACGCGCCCTGCACCCGCATCGGTTTGGCTGCGCCCATCGGCTGGAACAACGCGTCGCCCTGGCCGATGAGTTTCTCCGCCCCGGGCGAATCGAGCACGACCCGGGAGTCCGCGAGCGAACTCGTCGCGAACGCGAGCCGGGAGGGCACGTTCGCCTTGATGAGCCCGGTGACGACGTCGACCGAGGGGCGTTGGGTGGCGAGCACGAGGTGGATTCCGGCGGCCCGCGCGAGCTGGGTGATCCGCTGGATGGAGGCCTCGACGTCGCGGGGGGCGACCATCATGAGGTCGGCGAGTTCGTCGACGATCACGAGGAGGTAGGGGTAGGCGGCGATCTTGCGTTCCGAGCCGGGCAGCGGCTGGACCTTGCCCGTGCGCACGCCCTCGTTGAAATCGTCGATGTGTTTATAGCCGAAGGTGGCGAGGTCGTCGTAGCGGGCGTCCATCTCCCGGACTACCCAGTCGAGTGCCTCGGCAGCCTTCTTCGGGTTGGTGATGATCGGGGTGATGAGGTGCGGGATGCCTTCGTAGATCGTCAGTTCCACCCGTTTGGGGTCGATGAGCACCATCCGCACCTCCTCGGGGGTGGTGCGCATCATGATCGAGGTGATCATCGAGTTCACGAAACTTGATTTCCCTGCCCCCGTGGCGCCGGCGACGAGGATGTGGGGCATCTTCGCGAGGTTCGCCACGACGTAGCCGCCCTCGACGTCCTTGCCCACCCCGATGAGCATCGGGTGCTCGTTGCGGCGCGCGGCGTTCGAGCGCAGCACATCCCCCAGCGCGACCGTTTCGCGGTCGGAGTTGGGGATCTCGATCCCGATCGCCTTCTTGCCCGGGATGGGGGAAAGGATCCGCACGTCGGCGGAGGCGACGGCGTAGGCGATGTTCTTGCTCAGCGCGGTCACGCGTTCCACCTTCACCCCGGGCCCGAGCTCCACCTCGTACTGGGTGACGGTGGGCCCGCGGGAGAACCCGCTCACCTGCGCATCGACGCCGAACTCGGTGAGCACCCTCGTGAGGGCCTCGACCACGCGGTCGTTCGCCTCGGAGCGGTCCTTGTGGGGAGCCCCGCGCAGGAGGAGATCATCGCCCGGCAGGGTGTAGATGAGATCCGGGGAGAGTTCGAGTTGCTCCGCGCGCTGCGGCAGCGGCGTCGTCGGCGGTGGAGCGAGGTCCTTTTCGATGGGAGAGTCCGCGTCGAACACCTCCGTCGCCTCCGCCCCGGGCAGCATCTGGGTCGGGTACGGGCCGGAGTCTTCCCCGCCGGCGGGCGCAACTTCGTGCGGGGTCTGGAATGCTTCATCGCCCGCGCGTCCGCCCACGGCCGGTGGGGCGCCGTCGGCAGCCTTGCGCTTCTTCGACTTCTCGCGCGCGGCAGCGCTGCGGCCAGGTGCGTCCTCACCTTCGGCGCGTTTGCCGCGGCCCTTGCGCTTCTTCTTCGTCCCTGCCCCATACGCGACGCTCGCGGTGGGGTCGATCTCGATGCCTTCCTCGTCGTCGTCGATATCGTTCCCGGAGATCCAGTCCCAGGCCTGCCGGAGCCGGCTCGGGATGGAGGCGACGGGTGTGGCGGTGACGACGAGGAGTCCGAAGAAGACGAGAAGGATGAGCAGGGGAACCGTCACCCAGGTGGTGAGCAGCGCAGACAACGGGTTCGCCATGATGTACCCGAGCAGCCCGCCGGCGGTGAAGATCCCCTGCCAGTCCCCCGGCGCCGGCAACCCGGAGAACACGGAGATGAGGCCAGCGACCGCGGCGATGATTGCGCTCATGCCGATGGTGATGCGGCCGTTGACTTCGCCCCGGTCGGGGTGGCGCATGACGCGGATCGCGAGGAACAGCAGGAGGATGGGCAGTGTGATCGCGAGGACACCGAAGGCACCAGCGACGGCGGCGTGGATCACTTCACCGGCGGCTCCGGACATGCCGAACCATTCGCGCACGGCGATGATGATCGCGAGCGCGAGGATGAGAAACCCGAGGCCGTCTCTGCGGTGGGCTGGGTCCAAGTTCTGAGCTCCACTTCCGATACTGCGGAACGCACCCCCGACGAGGGACGTCACACCTTTAGCCGCGCCCTTGACTACGCGCACGATGAAGATCTGCTGCGTGGCTTCCGGTTCGGGCACTGCTGTTTTCGATGTGGCGGACCGGTTAGGGGAAGACGTCCGGGCTGCCATGGTTTGCCTCCTTCACAGGCGCGCGAGGGCACACCCGCGATTCCACTGAACCAGATTCCACCCCGTTTCTGTTCGAGTGACACGCGGGGACCCCGAGATTGCAGCACCAGCACGAGAACGGCATTGGGGTTGCAGAATCGCGAAAATCCAACCCTAATGCCGTTGTCGCGGTCGCCGCGAGGCCGCGGAAGCGAGCGCGCCGGGGGCCGGCG
>CAMXUZ010000331.1 GCA_947251855.1 uncultured Ruaniaceae bacterium | reverse complement strand
TGATGGTTGTAGGCGCGGTTTTGCTGCACGGATGGTGGACTGGGCGCCTCGGACGAGCAGGAACAGCCTTGATGGCTCTCGCCGGTGTCAGTGTTGTTGTCGTGGGCCTTGCTCCCTGGGACTTGAACCCCGATCTGCACGACTTGGCTGCAACCAGCCAGGCTCTGGTGCAATGGTTGGCCATGATCCTCCTTGCCAAGGCGGCGGGTCCAGGACGTTTCCGACAAGTGAGCGTTGCGACCGTCGGTGTTTCCGTCGCAAGTTTTATCGCATTTGCACTCGCACTCGCAGGGTCCGAAGTCCCGTTCCTGCCGTTAGGGATTGCCGAGCGGCTCTCCTTCGACGCCTTGACCTTGTGGACGGCTTTTGCGGGAATCGCTGTCCTGGTCAATAGAAGCAAGGCCGGCCAGGACGTTGAGCGTCGCATCAGCGAACGCAGTGAGGTTCATGCACCGAGCGCGAGTGGCCAATCGCCGTAAGTGCCTCGAAGGTTCCCCGCCCATGCCACCTGCATTTCCCAGCAATCTGACACATGCTGGCGTATTGCACTCGCTCTGGCGAACAGGGATCCGCACGAAAGAGCAACGGTCAGCACATCAAGACGGAAGATGAACCGGATGAGTCGGATAGTCTCGTACGATCCAAAATACCGAACCGCGCTACTCAGTCTCTCGCTCCGGGCGTGGGAACACGTCTTCCCACTTCTGCAACGAGATGTTCCTGCCTTCGTCTACAACGCCTTTTATCCAACGGGCTGGCGTGAGCGGCATGTCAACGACCTCGCCGAGGTGTTAGACAACGCCTCAGAGTGTATTGATGTGGCTTTGGATGGCGACCGCCCAACGGGATGGGTGTGCACCCGTTTCCATCCCGAGGACAATATGAGTGAGATCTACATCATCGCTGTAGACCCGGATTACCAGCGGAGCGGCGTTGGTGCCGCTCTTATGGAGAGTTCTTTCGCTCGAGCACGGGAAAAAGGTATGGGAATGGCAATGGTCGAAACTGGAGGCGACAGAGGGCACGCGCCGGCGCGAATGGCATACGAATCCATGGGATTTGTGCGGTGGCCCATCGCGCGCTACTTCAAGGACCTAGGAAACTAGCCCCGCGTTCAGAAGTGCCACGGCTGTTAGAGGTTGTCGACGTTGGCTCCGTCTCGACTTCGCGACCCGATAACGGGAGAGTGACCACCGGCAATCTTCACCTCGTGAGGGGTGGTCCGCAGGGAAGTGGAGCACGCATGCCGGCTATGAGAGCGTTTCTGAAACTTCCAACCATCGATCTTCCAGTTGTTCAACCTCGGTCTCCACTTCCCGCAGCTTGTCCGCGTGTTCTTGGAGTCCTTCGAAGTCGGTCTGGTCGTGCTCAGCCAGGACGCCGTGAATCTGATTCACTCTCGTGGTCAGTTTCTCCAACCGTCGCTCGATCGCAGCGAGCTCTTTTTGCGCCGCATGTCTCTGGGCGCCCGAGAGCCCTCCTTCCCGTACCGCTGATCCGGCGCCCGTACCAGGGCCGGGAGGGTCAGCTGCCGCTGCAAGTTCCGCCGGACCCGCAGTCCCGTGCTCCGTCTCCTGCGCCCGCCGGAGATACTCCTCCACCCCGCCGGGTAGATGCCGCAGGTGACCATCGAAGATCCCGTACTGTTGGTCGGTGACCCGTTCGAGGAGATACCTATCGTGGGAGACGACGATGAGCGTCCCGGGCCATGAATCGAGCAGGTCCTCCATCGCGGTGAGCATGTCGGTGTCGACGTCATTGGTCGGCTCGTCCAAAATCAACACGTTCGGTTCGCTCAGTAGCACCAATAACAGTTGCAACCGGCGTTTTTGCCCGCCGGAGAGGTCCTTCACCGGCGAGGAGAGGTGGGCGCGGTCGAACCCCAGCCGCTCGAGCAGTTGCGCAGGGGTGAGGTCGCGGCCCTCGACGTTGAAGGTCGTTTTCGTGCGGGCGAGCACCTCACGCACGCGATCGCCGGCGATCTTTCCCAGTTGCGAGAACTGCTGGTCGAGCACGGCCAGCCGCACGGTTTTGCCCCGTTTGATCCGCCCCGAACTCGGCTCGATCGTCCCGGCCACCAACCCCAGGAGAGTGGATTTGCCTGCTCCGTTCGCCCCGAGAATACCGGTGCGCTCCCCCGGCGCGATGCGCCACGTCACCCCACTGAGCACCTGATTGTCGCCGAAGGAGACGCTGACATCCTCGAGATCGACGACGTCCTTACCCAGCCGGGCGGTGGCGAGTTTCGTCAGTTCCACGGTGTCCCGAGGTGGGGGCACGTCGGCGATGAGCCGGTTCGCGGCGTCGATACGGAATTTGGGCTTCGCCGTCCGGGCCGGCGCGCCTCGGCGCAGCCAGGCGAGTTCTTTTCGCATGAGGTTCTGCCGCTTTTGTTCCGTCACCGCGGCGATCCGGTCCCGCTCGACGCGTTGGAGCACGTACGCGGCGTAGCCGCCCTCGAACGGCTCCACGATTCGGTCGTGCACCTCCCAGGTGGAGGTGCTCACCTCGTCGAGGAACCACCGGTCGTGGGTGATGACGAGGAGCCCGCCATCCCCTGAAGGCCACCGGTTCTTCACGTGCCGGGCGAGCCAGGCGACCCCTTCCATGTCGAGATGGTTCGTCGGTTCATCGAGCCCGAGCACGTCCCAATCCCCGGCGAGAAGCGCGGCGAGCGCGACCCGGCGGCGCTGCCCGCCCGATAGCTCGCGGACCCGCGCGTCCCAGTCCAGGTCGCTCGCGAGCCCCGTGATGACGTCGCGGATCTTGCGGTCCGCTGCCCACTCGTGCTCCGCCATGCCGCCGACGATCGCCTCGCCCACCCGGGCGTCGTCGTCGAGGCGGTCGGCTTGGTCGAGCATCCCCACCCGCAGGCCGCTGCGCCAGGTGACCCGGCCCCCATCCGGTTCCATCCGCCCGAGCAACATTCGCATGAGGGAGGATTTTCCGTCCCCGTTGCGCCCGACAATGCCG
>CAMXUZ010000330.1 GCA_947251855.1 uncultured Ruaniaceae bacterium | reverse complement strand
CGAGCTCGGCGCCGCGGCCCGAGCGCGCGATTCCTCGAGGGCAGCGCGAACCCGGTTCGTGACGAAGTTGCGCCCGAGCGCTTCGATCGCGCGGACGAGCGGGGGCTCGGTCAGGACCCGGTCCACCGAGGGTAGCGATCGTCGAGGGTCGTTCACTCGTACCTTCCTTGGCTCGCTCGCTCCGCCTGAGTTTTGGCGGAGGCGGACGGGAATCGAACCCGCCTGGCCGAGTTGCTCGGCCACAACGGTTTTGAAGACCGCGCCCGTCACCAGACGAGGTACGCCTCCAGTGCCTAAGCCTAGACCCTGTAAGAATGGAAGGGCCCGACTTTGACCTGGAGGACCGATGGTGAGACTCACCCAATTCGCGGCCGGTGGCGGCTGCGCGTGCAAAGTTCCTGCGAGTGAACTCGAGGAACTCCTCGGAGGTCTGCCAGGGTTCGACGATGAGAACCTGCTCGTGGGCCTGGACAACGGTGACGATGCGGCGGCCGTCCGGATCAACGGCGGCCAGGCGGTCATCGCCACAGCGGACTTCTTCACCCCCATCGTCGATGATCCCTACGACTTCGGTCGGATCGCCGCCGCGAACGCCCTCTCCGATGTCTATGCGATGGGCGGGGACCCCCTGGTGGCGCTCAACCTCCTCTCCTGGCCCCGGGAGACCATCGATTTCGCGCACGCGGCGGAAGTGATGCGCGGCGGGGCCGACATCTGCCGGGAAGCGAACTGTCACCTCGCGGGCGGGCACAGCATCGACGATAAGGAACCCAAGTACGGCCTCGCCGTCACCGGCATCGCCGATCCGGACCGGCTGCTGCGAAACGATGCGGCCGCGGCCGGACTACCGCTCACGCTGACCAAGCCCCTCGGAGTTGGGGTGTTGAGTAACCGGCACAAGGCTACCGGGGAGGATTTCAACCACGCGATCGATTCGATGGTCACCCTCAACCGGGACGCCTCGAAGGCCGCGCTCGCGTCGGGGGCCGCCGCGGCCACGGACGTGACCGGGTTCGGGTTGCTCGGCCACGCCTACAAGATGGCGCGAGCCTCGGACGTCAGCCTCGTCATCGACGGCGGCGCCGTTCCCTACCTCGAGGGAGCCCACGAGGCCGCGGCCGCGGGCTATATCCCGGGCGGGAGCCGGCGGAACCTGGACTGGGTACGCCCGCACCTCACCAGTTCCCGGGAGGAACACGAACTGGTACTCCTCGCCGACGCCCAGACCTCGGGGGGATTGCTCGTCGTCGGGGAACTCCCGGGCTACCCGGTCATCGGCCACGTGGAGCCGCGAGGGAAGACCCCGTTGGTGATCCGGTGAGGCAGGCAATGAACCATAATGAAGGTCATGGTTCCCGACCCCGTACTGTTTGACCTCCCCGAAGGGAGCCGGCGGCTCACGCGGCGGATCGTGCTCCTCACCGGAGCCTCCGGCTCGGGTAAAACCTCCCTCGTGCGCCGACTCGGCATTCCCACGATCACCCTCGATGATTTCTATTTCGACCACGATGAGCCCGGCCTTCCCGAGCGGTTCGGGATCGTGGATTGGGATGATCCGGCCACGTGGAATCGGCGCGCGGCGGTGGAGGCCCTCCTGCACGTGTGCCGGGAGGGGGAGGCGGACCTGCCGATCTACGACATTCCCACCTCGACCCGCACTGGAAACCGGCGGTTCATCGCCGATGGCAGCCCGATCGTCGTCGCGGAAGGGATATTCGCCGCGGAAATAGTTCGGGAGCTGCAGGCGGAGCAGGTGCTCGCCGAGGCGATCGTCATCGCCCGGCCGAGATTCACGACCTTCTGGTTCCGGCTCCTTCGGGATCTGGGCGAGGCGCGCAAACCCCCGCTCACTCTCGTGCGGCGGGGGTGGGCATTGCTCCGGGCAGAACCGGGGCAGCTGAAGAAATGGCAGGCCCAGGGCTGCCGGAAACTCAGCCCGGCGAAAGCCGAGCACTGCATCCGCAAGCTGATCTCCCGGCCCGCCGATCCCGCCGCCTGACCCGCCCCTCACGCGGAGTGGGCATACACCTCTTCACCGGCGATGAACACCCGCTGCGCCCGCTGCATCACGTCGAGCGGATCGCCGCTCCAGATCGCGACGTCGGCGAGCTTGCCCGGGGCGAGCGACCCCACCTGGTCGGCGATGCCGAGCACCTTGGCCGGGTTGATCGTCACGGCCCGCAGCGCCGTCTCCCGGTCGAGACCTTCCTTCACTGCGAGCGTCGCTTGGTGAATGAGGAAGTTGATGGGAGTGACCGGGTGGTCGGTGATGATGGAAATCTCTACGCCCGCCTTCGCGAGCTTGCCCGGGTTGGCGAGCGAGCGGTTACGCAGCTCCACCTTGGCACGGGAGGTGAACAGCGGGCCGATGAGCACCGGCACGCCCCGCTCGGCAACGAGGTCCGCGACGAGGTGCGCTTCCGTGCCGTGATCGAGAACGAGGTCATAACCGAACTCCTGCGCCACCCGCAGGGCAGTAGCGATGTCATCGGCGCGGTGGCAGTGCTGGCGCCAGGGGATCTCCTTGTTCAGCACCATCGCAACCGATTCGTTCTTCAGGTCACGGGCATCGAAGGAGCCCTCCTCCGCCGCCTGCTGTTTAGCGAGGTAGTTCTGGGCGTCGACGAAGGTCTGCCGCAGGATGCTAGCGACCCCGAGCCGGGTGGAGGGCATCTTCTTCTGGTTGTTGTACACCCGCTTGGGATTCTCCCCGAGCGCCGATTTCACTCCGACGGGGGAGCGCAACACCATCTGATCGACGACCGTGCCGTGGGTGTGGATCGCCACACAGAGCCCGCCGACGACGTTGCCCGAACCCGGGTTCACGCCTACCGCGGTGACGCCGCCTTCGAGGGCGTCGCGAAAGCCGGTCTCGGCGGGGTTGATCGCGTCGATCGCTCGGACCTGCGCCGTGACCGGGTCGGTCATCTCATTCGTGTCCTCCCCCTCCCAGCCCTCGGCTTCCTCCGCGGTGCCCAGGTGGGTGTGAGCATCGACGAGGCCGGGCAGGACCCACTTCCCACGGGCATCGACCTGGCGGGCATCTGCGGGGATCTCGATGTCGGTGCCGAGTTCCTCGATCCTGCCGTCCTTGATGAGTACCGTTCCGGTGAAGGGCTCGCCCTCGATGGGTACGACGTATCCGTTCGTGATCGCAAAAAGACTCATACCCCGATCCTGCCATGCCCCGCCCCCGAGCACCGGGCAGGAACAACGGTGAGATGATGGGGGCGTGTACACCTCCCGCCCGCCCGCGCGCCCGTGGGTGAATGCGATCGCGTTCGCACTCATCCTCGCCGGCGCGGTGTTCGCCTACTTGCTGTACCGGCTGCATCGGTTCGCGAAAGCCTCGGAAGGCTCCGTGAACCCGGTTGTGCTCACCGGCGCGGACATTGCCCTGCTCGGCGGCGGGGCGCTCGCAAGCTGGATCATCGCTGGGGTGCTCCTGCGGTGGCAACGGCGCCGGGACCGGGCAGGCGACGCTGATTCGTAATCGCGGCGAGCACCGCACGATCTCGGGGTTGAGTCAGCGCCGGCGGCGCCGATCGTCGGTGTCGAGGTCGATCTCCTCGTGGGCGACGTCCTCGGAGATGTTCTCCTGCTCGGTAACCGTATCCTTATCGAGCCGCACCTGTTCAACCGGCACGGTCTCCTTATCAACGTGGACGTGTTCCTCATTCAAGGTGACGTCGTGCTCGTCCTCGGTGAGGTTCGGTCCGCTCATCGCCTCGCCGACGTTCTCATCGGTGATCGGTTCGCGTTCCACCCGGAGCTCTTCATGCTGCACGGGAACGGTGATGTTCTGCTGTTCCGTGACGACGTGTTTGCGCAGGCGCGCCCGTTCGGTCGGAACGGACTGCTTGTCGACGTTCAGCCGCTCCTCCGAGCGAGTCATCGCATCCTGGGAGTCGCGCCCGCCCCGGTGGCTCTCGCCGTGTTCCTGCCGGGCGTGTTCGCCGCGCCCGTGCTCATGGTGCCCGTCTTCGCGGCGGCCGGCGCCCTGCGCGCCGAAGTAGTAGTCCCAGATCTGCTCCTGTTGGGGATCGGTGAGCGCGTCGTCGGCGTCGATTCGCGGGGCGTCCTTGACCATGTCCTTGTCGAAGGTGACGTGTACGGCGTCACCGTCGAAGGTCGCCCCCTGGAGCGGGACGAAGGATTCCGACATGCCGAACAGGCCGGTTGCCACGCTGACGAATAACGGATGGCCGCTATCGTCGTCGACAAATACTTGCTTGACCGTTCCGACCTTCGCGTCGTTCTGATCGACGACCTTGGAGTCGAAAACGCTGTTGATGTTGCTGGAGTCAATCATTCTGCTCGTCCTTATCTCTCGTGGAGTGGGTGATGGTCACCGGCCGAGGCCTGCGTAGTCGACCTTGCGGTGATAGCGCATCCCGGCGAGTCCGCCGAGGATCGCGCCGATGAGGCTGATGACGACGACGGCAATCGCGGTGATGATGCCTGTCGCCGTCAGAGTTCCCTCGTCGATGGGAATGCGGGGGAAGCCGTTGAGGTTGCCCAAGATGTTGAACTTGGACCCGGCGATCGCCGCGATGATCGCAACGAGGATCGCGATGGCGATCGCCCAGATCCATACCGCAAGGCCCTGTCTGGCACCGGAGAAGCGCGCCATCCGGCCGGCGACGTAGCCTCCGCAGTAGTAGGCGATGAAGAGGATCACCGCGAGCACCACGGCGCCGATGATACTCACCGTGTCGGCGCTGGAACTGAGTTCGTCGGCCGCGCGTTGCACATCGCCGTCCACCGCTCCTAAGCCGACCCCGGCGCCGATGGCGCTGAGGATGGCGGTGAGGAGAACCGCGGCGCCCATGGCGGTGAGCCAGCCGAAGAAGGCGGCGCCCCATTTGAAACCGCCGTAGCGGTCGCTTTCTCGGTCGAGCACTTCCTCCCGCCGAGTGGGGCCCCTCGTTGCCGCGACGACCGTCGGGTCCTCACGTGGTGTATCCCGTTCACTTCGCATTTCCCTACTCCTGCCTAACCCGGTGCGGTTCCCCCCCCCGGACTCACGCCGTCTACCTAGAATCCGCCGGGCCCGTCCGATGCAATAGGGGGTTGATCTCTCGGGCGCCGGTGGCATCGAGACCTAGTTTTCGGAAAAGATTCCCTCGCGCCTCCTCGGCCGCGTCACTTGCTTGGTCGATGAGCCGGTTGAGCGTCCGGCTCACCCTGGGTTCGGTTCCGCCCTCGGGCATTTCGGGCTCGTTGCGACGTGGCCTGCGCTCTCCTTCCGATCACCGGCGCGCGCCGGTGATCGGTCAACACTTGTGCGCGATGGAAGGAGATTAACGGGGGCGCGAGTGGCAGGGATGTGCCGCAACCCCCGCGCCGGCATCCGCCGGGCGGCGCGGTCTAGGTCCAGGTGGTGCCGGAACCGTGGATCGGCCCGGCGCTTTCGAGGTACGCCTGCACA
>CAMXUZ010000329.1 GCA_947251855.1 uncultured Ruaniaceae bacterium | reverse complement strand
CCACCGGCCGATTTCGGCGAGCGCGATCGCCGCGGCGAAGAGGCTCAACACGACGCGCGCCCGGGTGCGCCGGCGACTCGGAAAGAGAAGCAGGGGCAGGAGGCAAAGTTCCAGGGCGAGGCGCGGTGGCTGGGCGAAACTGTCATAGGCCTGCCGCACCCGCTGGGAGCAGAAGTGGCGAAACGTCGCCGGGCGCCGCGGCACGAAAACCCCGGGCTCGCTCACGACCCGGCCGCCCGCGGCGCGGATGGTGCGCTCGAGTTCGAGGTTCTCGAACAGCACGTCGCCGTCATAGCCGCCAGTGGCGCGCAGGATCGAGCGGCGCACCCCGTAGGTGCCCGGATAGTCCGAGCCGACCGCGCGGTTGATCAAAGTCCGGGCAGTGTCCCACCGCGCGTGCCAGGGCAGCGGCGAGAAGTAGTTCTGGGGTTTGACGAGGTCGGCGCGCGCCAGGGCGCGCACAACGGCGGCGAGGGAATCGCGGGAGTGGCGGACGTCGTCGTCGGCAATGACGATGAGTTCGTGGCGGGCGAGGTCGATCCCGGTGAGCACGCCGCGGACCTTGCCGTTGAGACCCGGGTGCGGCCCGACGGGCACATGCCGGGCGAGGCCGCGCCACTGCTCGGCGTGGCGGGCGAACAGGTGCGCGGGGGAGCCGTCGACGATCGTGATGTCGACCCAGGAGCGCAGGTTGCGCAGGTAGCCGGTGAGATCGGCAAGCCCCTCGTCGCTCGCCCACCGCAGCGGGAGCACGTACTCGGCGGCGAGCATAGCGCCGCGCTAGTCTTCGGTGCGGAAACCCGCGGCCTTGTGGGTGCCGTCGCAGAACGGTTTGATCATCGACAGCCCGCAGCGGCACAGCGCTACGGTGCTGCGGCCCCGTTCGATCGGGGTTCCGTCGGGGGCGCGCAGGTCCACCTCGCCGCGCAGCACGAGCGGGCCGTTGGGGTAGGCGGTGATCGTCACGGGTTCCTCCCTCATGCGGTCCTCCGTTCCCGCAGCGAGGAGCGGCCCTCTTTCCACGCCCGTAGTTGGTGCGCGCCGACCCAACCGTCGACGGTGAGGCACGCGGCGGCGCCGAACATGATGTCGGGGAGCAGGTCGGGGCGGTCCTCGGCGAGGGACCCGGCGAGATCGTGGGCAGCGATCTGTTCGTGCACGGCATCCGCCTCGACGTGTTCATCGAAATAGTCGGTGACCTCCTCGCCGTAGCCGAGCCGGCGCAGCCCATCGCCGTAGAGCCGGTTGGGGATGGAGGAGGTCATCTCGAACGCGGCGAGGTGCCCGACGATCGCGCCGAGCAAGCGGCGGTTGAGGCCGAACATCGACATCATGTTGTGCGAGGCGAGCGTGATCGCCGGGACGACGTCGACGTACGCACCGTAGGTGTCGTCGAGGTCCGCCCCGCGCATCGCCTTGGCGTAGATCTGCGCGTGCACCCGGCCGGGGCGCCCCCCGCCGTACTCGTCGGCCTGGATCTCCACCAGCGCCGCCTTCGCCCGGCCGTGCAGGCGCGGGATCGCCCACGAGTGTGGATCCGCCTCCCGCAGCGTGTAGATCGAGCGCTGCTTGAAGAACTCCTGGGCCTGCGGCAGGGTCGCGTGCTTGGCGAAGTAGCGAGACAGGCTCGGACCGGCATCCTCGCCTGCGAGGGCGAACAGCGCGGCGGCGACGGCACCGGAATTCGGTTCGGGCAGGTCGGGCGTTTCGACGGCGGCGCGCAGTTCGCGCTCAAAAGCGCCTTCGAGGAGCTGCCGGGTGGCGAGGAGGTCCAAGTCCCATTCAAGGTCGGCCTTGAGGTAGGGCAGGGAGCCGTACGCGGAGGCGTAGAGGGTAAACAGGGTGAGCTGGGCGTCGTCGCTGGTGATGACGCTTCCCGCGCGGCCGAGTTCCTCGCGGGCAAGGGAGAGGTGGTCGGCGCCGGAGTCCGCCCCGGTCAGGCGGGCGAGCA
Source organism: uncultured Ruaniaceae bacterium (assembly GCA_947251855.1). Next base: position 2,674 of record CAMXUZ010000329.1, on the reverse strand, counting down.
CGGCCTCGCTCAGCGCGCCGCGCGGGAGGAAGGGAAGTTGCAGGGGTTGCAGGGTGATCGACACGGCGAAACTCCATTGGCTGGGCACGGCGGCGGCGCGGTTGAGGTCTTCCAGTCTCGGGCAATCCAGGTGACCCGCGGCAGGCCCTTGACGCAACTTTGCCGCCAGGGTAAGCGGTCTTCGGGCGCGCGCATGCGTAGCACATGGAGAGGCCAATTGGAAGCGCGAAGACGCGTTGCCGGTGGGGGTTCCAAAGCGATTCGCTGCGGTTATACGCTGGCCCGAGACGAAAGGGGGACCATATGGGAAGACTCATCTACGGCAACGGTCGCGAGATCAACATTGAGGATTACACCCTCGCCCACGTGAAGGTCGTTATCCTTTCCAAACTCCGCCTCGGCCAGAGTTTCTCGTTCAGCTGGCAGCGCGAAGAAGGCAGCGGGCGCGGCACGATCTGGCTCGACCGCGCCATCCCGCTGGAATTCGAGTTCGATACTGACACCCGCCCCTCACCGAACCGGCGCTGGATCGAGGCGCTGCTGAATTCGGCGAATAGCGCTGAGGGGTTGCGGATCGTCCCCGAGCCGCAAGACTCCCACCTCTCCCCGCTGTAAGGGAAAATGCCGTAGAAGCGGGTGCGCGGCCGTGGGCGGGCTCCGCATCCGCTTCGCTGTATGGATAGTTCGGCGGGTTCAGCTAACAGTGGGCCCATGCTCCACGCCGCCTGGAGTTGACTCTGCCGCGCCGGAAGGGCGCCGTCGCCCTCCATATCGACGATCAACGATTCGCCAGCCACCGACTCCTCAGCTCCTCCAGCACCCTTAGCGCAGCGCTCCGCTCACGCGTGTTGATACTCAGCGCTAAATCCGCAGCGATGACCGCTTCCGGCATAACTTTCGAGCCGTACTGAACCGGCAACGTGTTTTCAAAGAGGAGGTCCTGCCCATTCGTCTTCGCTACCATGAAATGGCTTTTCGCATAGTCGCCGACGTCGCCAGAGACATACCCGCAAACGCGCCGACGATCCTCGATCAGATCAGAATCGACCAGGTGTGCAACGGGGCGCCCCGTCATGATGACCCCTTCCGCTGCCCGCTCCGCATTCGCCGCCGAATACCGGTAGGTTCGGGAACGTTGTGAAACCGCCCTGGTAATTTCCCCGGCGTCCGAGTCTCGGATCCGACGACGAACTCGCGCACGCGTCCTGGCGGTCAACCAGACGGCCTCTCGCCCGGACAACTCCCAAAGGAGCCCCCAAGCAGTAGCGGGATCGAGGGTTCGTCCGGATCCTCGCTCAGCGTTCATTTCATATCGGATCACCGAATCGGTGTCCGCCAGCCAGGTACCGTTCGGAAGCTGATGACCAGCAATCGCATCAGTGCGCAGCAGGTCTCGAGCACGACGGCTCGATATACCGAGTCGCTTCGCCAGTTGCGTCGCCGTCAAAACGTTCATGCCTGATAACTTCCCCTTCTGGCACCAGAGTGGCACACAGCGCTCGAAGAGGATAGGGGGACCCGATCGTTAAAGCCGCGGAAGCAGATACACTTCCGCGGCTTTCTAGCGCGTTCTGCAGCGAGGTTCTCCTCTCACCTCACTCGAGCGAGATCGTCACTCCGCCGGAGAACATCGAATCGTGCAGGTCCACCGATGCCGGGGTGGCGTCGGCCGGGATGTCGAACACGAGCACGCCGCTGAGGGTATTGCCCGGGTTGATCTCGTTGAGGAGGACCTTGTTGTCTTCGATGTAGATCCCCGCGCTGGAATCCGCGCTGTGCTCACGCCCGTCGGTGTCGATGAGGTGTTGGCTGGAATCGTAGAGGGTCTGGGCCTTGTCCCCAACGTTCGTCACCTCCAGGTGCACGAGCACGAACTGGCCCTGAGGGGTTTCGTTGAGGTACTCCGAGCCCACCTGCTCCACGCCCGTCTCCACGTCGGTGACGACGAACTCGAACTTGCCATCCTGGGCGACGTCGCCGATTCCGAAGCCCTCGGCCACGCCCTCCTCGGGCTGGGCCTCCTCGGCCTCGGCCGCCTCGTCTGCGTCTGCTGCTTCGCCATCCTCTGCGCCGCCGTCCTCGGATCCGGCCGCGTCACTGGTTTCACTGGCCGCCTCATCGGTCGCGGCGGAGGACTCGGTGGCCGAGGGAGCGCCGTCGTCCCCTCCCCCGCTGAACGCGCTGATGACGACGATCAGCGCGATGACGGCGCCAATCCCGGTGAGGATTTTGTGCCGCGCGAACCAGGACTTCTTCGGCTCCTCCGGCGGCGGTGGCGGGAGATACCCCTGCTGGGGCGCCTGGCCGTACTGATTCTGCTGCTGCGGAGCGTTCGGGCTCGTGTACCCGGGTTGCTGTGACATGAGGTTCTCCTTGACTAGGTTGTGCGGATTTCGGCTGGACGTTTCCTAGTCAAAGCGAGCACCCCTACGTCAGACATCTACCGATCGGGCAGACTCTCCTGATCGAAAGATAGAGACCGGCGTCGGGGGCGCTCGGTAATCTGGCGATATGGCAACGGTGAGCACGCTCCTTCCCCGACTTCGAAACGGGCTGTGGATTGCCCTGACGATATTCTTCTCGGTTTCGAACCTCGTCTTCTCCGCCACGGGGCAGGGAGAGTTCAGCGCGTACCTCGCGCTCTCGATGCTCGGGGCATTCACTGTGCCCTTCG